>JBAUOX010000256.1:0-25579 GCA_049579985.1 Isosphaeraceae bacterium
GGAACGCTCCGATCGTGAGGAGGGCCGTGAAGATCGTCCAACCGAGCAAGAACAAGCCGATGGCCGCTTCCGGATCATGGAGGCTGGCCTTGATGTTGAACCCGGGGATGGAGATTGCTGCCAGCGATATCCAGAAGGCCCCGTAGGAGGAGAACACGGTCGCGCCAAAGGTATTGCCGGTACGGTACTCCCACATGCCGGCCAGCAACTGGGCGATGCCGCCGTAGAAGATGGCCAGGCCGATGAAGATGGCGTGGTTCTGGGCGGCGTTCGGGACGATGATTTCCGCGTTGAGGGCGCTGAGTACGAACGTGGTGAGGGCGAACCCGGCCAGTCCCAGGGGACCCGGATCGCCGAGCGTCACAGGACCAGTAGTCACAGGGGGTTCGGTCTTGACCTGTTCCGCCATGGACTTTGCTCCGATCTTTGGTTGAACGATCACGAAAACAACTTCGCGACGGGCGTTCTAAACACGCTCCACACGTAAACAGCGCCGAGGCAGACGTTCATGAGCATCCCAGCAAGCACGAACGCCCATCTGCCCGTGCGCACTGGCATGCCAAACAATGTCGCGTCGATCGAATCCGTTGTGGAGTTCGTCATGGTGGGCTTACTTCCGTAATGGTTACGTGTGAAATGGAGTCTCGAACAATGGGAGTTGACGAGTTTGGGCTCAGAGCGGATGACCACGATTCTTCGCTTCGCACCAATCTCGGAGGGAAAGACATGGCGGCCTCGGTCCGCCACCTCCGATCTTCGTTTCCGGGTCGATCCGCAGGTCGCCTCGCTACGTACCTCGCCTTCCCGAGTTGAGCCTACCGCAAGTTTAGCGCTGCCGGTCGCTTCGGCAGCCAGGCTCGCCAATCTGGCGCGGAGCCGTGCGCGGTTCGCTGTCCTCGGCGAGACCGGAGCGCAGAAACGGGGACGCAGCTAGAATCGGTAACTATCTGCGTCCCTGTTTCCGTCCGCACCGGCGTCGAGCCAGGAAGTGAGGGTCCATCTGCACTGGAGCCTCGGGACGGTGACGGAACATCGCATCACGCGGCCGGTGCTGTCCTGGGGACAGCTGGCCAATACCGCGACGGTGCTCCAGTTCATCCAGTCGTGGCAGGCGGAGGGCTGGCCGTCGCACCGCATGGCCGAGGAGCTTAATGCCGCGGGCTATAAGACACCCAAAGGCAAACCGTTCACAGCGGAGAGTGTACGGCAATTGCTGGCGCGTGGAGTGCCTCGGGGGACGGAGGGTCAGCCCCGGCAGGCGGCTGCGGCGAGGCAAGCGGCTTCCAGCCGGCAGTAGGAGACAAGAACCAGGTAAGCCAGCCGAGCCGCCGGTCCGTAGCCGCTTGAGCCCGTTGGGCATGGCCACGAGGCCGGCCAGGGCGCGCCAGAGCGAGGAAAACTCACGGGCTTTTGATGTGGCAAGATCAGGCACCATTGTGCCGGACTGGGGCTCTGACGCCAGCAGGACGTTCAGCGCCGGTGCGGGCAGCCAGAGCCGTGCGGTCCCCGTGGTCGAGCCGACGCGGATTGACGAGCGAAGCGTCACGACGGCGCCCAGGCCAGCCGGATCGAACGGATCGGGACCGACCCGGTCGAGCACAAGTCTCGAGAGGTCGGCCGGGGCAGCGATCGTCCCGTGCCCGGGGTCGCCCTGAGAAACTCGCTCGAATTCCTCCAGGGACCGGACGACCAGATAGGTCCAGACGCCCCATTCGACGGGTGTGAGTTGCAGCCGGCTCTCGGCGAACGGGCGATCGTACCCGAGTAGGTGATCGACGACGGCATGGGCCAGGGGAACCTCCAGCCCCAAGGCCAGTCGCGTGTTCAGTCTGGGCCAGCGAAGCTGGGCGATCAGGCCGGGCCGGCCCAGGCCCGACGCACCCCAGACGATCTCGGGCCGGCCGATCTCGGGCGTCTGCTTCAACCCGCCTCGAATCCAGTCGAGCCAATGGGGAAGAGCCTCCGCGCCCATCCACCGCGCCAGCCACTCCTCCAGCCGGGCCTGGCGCGGCGAAAGACGAGGCAGCCAGGACCAGAGCTCAAGGGTTTGCTCACCTCCTGCCTCCCCCGCGGTCGCGGTCCCGCCCGGGGAGTCCGCGTCCGGTGTCTTGGGTCTGGGACCGTGCTCAGCAGGCATGATCCGGCCTCATCGTTTCATCGGGGTGCCTGACCGAGAGGCGATTCTCCAGCGTGAGCCGCGTCCAGGCGGCTTTCAAGACCGCGATCTCCAGGCGCCGGACCTGATCGCTCATGGTCGGGGCAACGGACATGACCGAGCGAATTCGTTTCGCGACCAGGTAGGGTACGTGCTGCAACGACCAGCGCACACGGTAGGGCTCACATCTGGCCAGCAGGCGAGCGATCGTGCTCAGCCCGAGGCTCGCAAGCCGGCGTCGCCTGCCCAGTCGCTCGGTCCCGCGGGATCCCTGGCGATCGCGCTGGGCCCACGCCTCGAGGCAGAGCAACAGCACGAGGTCGGCGTTCAGAACGGCGCATGGGGTGTCCCTTGCCGGTTGATCCCCGAGGCTTTCCTGGGCTCTCTGCATGAGGTCTGCCCCCTCTTGAGCGGTTGCCGCTCAGGTCGCGGGGAAGTCCTTGACGAACCTGACCGAGCGGTCGGACTCGTCGATGGCGACATGGTCGAACCCGGCGATGCTCACCTCACTGGTCGGGTCTTCGGCGAGGATCGGAACCCTTCCCAGCCAGCCCGCGGCGTCGCGGAATTCCAGGACCAGCCGTTCGGCCGTGAGCGTGTACGTCAGGGTCGTGATGTGATCGCCCGGGCAGCCGCGCGCCCACTCTTCGGCCACACACCAGATTTCCTTGATGACCCGGCTGAGCTGCGCGACGGCTTCCAGGCTCAGCGCGGTGCGGGCGAACACCAGGCTGCGAAACTGTCCCAGGCGGCGGAGGATCTCGCCGTCGTCGCCGTGGTCGAAGGAAACACTGACCTGAATCTGTCCCGAACGGCTCTGGTCGAACCAGTGCACGGCCTGCTCGACCGCCTGGAAGATCCGGTGGGGAGTATATGGCTTGGCGATGTAGTCATCGGCTCCGATGCAGAAGCTCTCGATCCGGTTCTCGTCCGCGATCCGGGCGGTGATGATGACCAGTGGGATCAAGCTCGTTCCCCTGGACGACTTGAGAATCTTGCAGATCTCATAGCCATTGATGTCGGGAAGCATCAGGTCCAGGAAGATGACGTCCGGCTGCGCCTTGGCGACAAGCTGCAGGGCTTCCTCGCCGGTGAACGCTGACTCGGTCTGGTATCCCCGAAGTCGGAGCAGCATTCCCAGGAGCTTGTTGGCTTCGGGTTCGTCTTCGACGATCAGCGCTGTGGGCATCTGACGTCCTCGGGAAAAAGTCCAACGGGACCGGGAGATCAACTCCGAGCGGCCGGGCAGGGCCCACGCCCCGCAGGGGGTGGGTCGGCAATCCCGTGTCTAGGTCGATGCCTCCTGGTACGGTGCCAGGGACGGGGGCGAGGGATAGGACGCCTTCTCACCGGGAGTTCTCGCGCGGCGAGGCAGGCGAACCGTGATCCGCGTGCCGCCGTCCGGAGCGCTTTCCGCCGAGATCTCACCGCCGTGCATCTCAACGAATTGCTTGCTGATGCTCAGGCCCAGGCCGAGCCCTCGCTTGCAAAAACCGAAGTCGCCTGAGGAATGTCGGCTGGGATCGAACTGGGTGAAGAACGGCTGGAACAGGTGCTTGAGGGCCTGCGGCTCGAGACCGACGCCACGGTCGGCGACGCAAATCCGGGCCTCGTTGCCGTCGTCAAGCTCGGCGGACAGCTCGATCTGGCCCTGGTCGGGCGTGAACTTGATGGCGTTGGTCAGCAGGTTGACGAGCACGGCGCTGATCTTGTCGGCATCGATCTCGAAGGTGCCCAGGTCTGCGGCCACGGCTAGGTGGAGGTGGAGTTGTCGTGCGTGGATGAACGGGCGGACCTGATCGATCACGTTCTGGATCAGGCCGCTCAGCTCCACCGGGCTACGCTGGAGCGTGCGGCGGAAATCCTCGGCGCGCAGCAGTGTCAGCATGCTCGTGACCAGACGTGAGAGCTGCCGGCCGCTCGCCGTGATCTGCCGGAGAATCTCCCGCTCGTCATCGGCTGGGTTCGGATTGGCCATCTTGAGCAGTTCCGTCAGGCCCAGCACCAGAGTGATCGGCGTGTTGAACTCGTGGCTGGCGACCTCGATGAAGGCCGTCTTGAGCTGGCCGGCCCGCGCCAGCTCTTCGTTGGCGTGCAACAGTTGAGCGTTGGCCGCCTGGAGCTCGGCGATCAGCCGCTTCCGCTCGGCCAGCAGGTCATACTGTTCGGCGGCTTGGCGCATGATTCCCTCCAGCTCCACGGTATCCCAGGGCTTGAGGATGTAGCGAAAGATGTGCCCTTGGTTGACCGCGTTAATCACGGCCTGGATGTCAGCATAGCCGGTGAAGAGCATGCGGATGGCGTCGGGCTGAAGCCGGCGGGCCTGGCTGAGAAACGCATCGCCCTGCATCCCCGGCATCCGCTGGTCGGAGAGGATTAATTGCACCTCGTTTGTGTCCAGCACGGAGGTCGCCTGACCGCCGGACGCGGCGGTGAGCACCCTGTACGTACGGTGAAACTGGTGCCTCAGGCTCTCCAGGACGTCCACTTCATCATCGACGATCAATAGGGTGTGCCGCCTCTGCTCCATCCGGTACGCTCCGCCCCCCAAATGCAAGGCCGCCTGGCCCGGGTCGTTCTGTCCCAGGCCTCCGGCACGTTTCATCCGGGTCGAATCATCGCCTGATTATTGCTTTCTACCGCCATTCGATTCGCGACCAGGCGTCCGACCTCGCCCCCCATCGTTCCGGAATGCCGCGGCACCTTTGACTCACTCTCTTTCATCATACGGTTTTGCGTAAGATTATAGTTCAGAAAATTATTCGTTCAACGGAAGCTCAAACACACCGGAGTCCCGAACGGCGACCACTGCATCGTCCAGTTCCGCAACGTCTCCTTCTGCAGCCTTAGCGTCGACTCGAGGGCCTTGCTGTAATTCTCCAGAATCATGTCGACCATCGTTCACCTGCTGGGGCCAGTAAGCAGTTCTCACTCCCACATCCTGACCGTCTCGAGACACCGAGTCAAGAAGAAAATGCTGCAAGTGCAAAAAACGCTGAAATATCAGCAATTCTCCAGGGAGTTTCGATATTCTTCCATCGATTACTGGGTCATAATGATGCAGACGCACAACGCTTGCGCCGGGTAACATGTCCTCCGTGAAGAGGCGCCGGCCACGAGCGCTGACTCAAAGCTGGCTCCCGACCCCTGGGGGCTCCGCCACCGGAGCCGGTGGCCGATATCCAAAGAAGTTTGTTGCCCGGGAATGCTTTTGCCTTCCTCTTATGAGATTTGCCCAGTTTGCGTGTCTTTGCCGGTTCCGATCACTTACCTGATGTACTCACGATTCAAAGTGGCGCTTCCGGAAACTCAGGCGTTCGCGGCGAGTCTTTGGGTAAGTCGTGGAGCCGGTGAACTTTGGACTCGAGTGCGGAGAGGCGGTTTTTCAGTCCATTGATCTCATCGAGCAGTTGCTCTCGCTCGCGAGCGATCGTCTCCAGCCGGTCATATTCCGCGGCCGCGTAGCGCACAGCCATCTGGAGCTCTTCGGGCTGCCAGGGTTTGCGCACGAACTGGAAGATATAACCCTGATTAATGGCCGCGATGACCGACTCGAGGTCGGCGAATCCCGTGAAGAGCATCCGGATTGCCTGCGGGTAACGCGCCTTGACCTTGGTGAGCAGCTCCACGCCGGAGATCTGGGGCATGCGCTGGTCCGACATCACGATGTGCACTTCCTCTTCTTGCATCAGCCGATATCCTTCGTCGGCACTGTGGGCCTTCAGGACACGGAACTCACGGCGCAACAGGTCATGCACGGAGTCGCAGACATTGGGCTCATCGTCCACGATCAGGAGGCAGTACTTGGTTCTGGCCATGATGCTCGTCAGACCCTCCGCAAGTGGGACTCGACCGTGCTGGGGCGGCATGCGTATCCAGGGGTGGACGAACCGAGGGACACGGTCCAGAGCCCAGCACCTGGCGCCACGGCAGCGGTGAACCCGGACTCGGCCCACACAAGGGCGCCATCGGCCTCGATTCGGAACGAAGGCGCTTTGGAACATACAATTGTATCACGCGACTCGCGTCCGGTCATGCTGGAGGGGGTGGGGGAATCGAGGAATTCGCCTGAGGCGGCGGAATGGACTGAGGGTGTTGCGGCAGCAGGATCCGGAAGCAGCTCCCCTCGCCCTGCCGGCTCTCGACCTCGATCCGACCGCCATGGCCGGAGATGATGCCGTGACTGATCGCCAGTCCCAGCCCCGTGCCTTCGCCCACGGGCTTGGTCGTGAAGAAAGGATCGAACAGCCGCTCGCGATGTTCCGGCTCGATGCCGGGACCGTTGTCGCGCACGGAGATCTCGACCCAGGGGCCGATCAGGCGCCCCTCGACCTCGATCCGCCCACCCTCCTGACGGCCCGAGCCCTCGATCGCCTGCAATGCGTTGATGAGCAGATTGAGCAGAACCTGGCCAATCTGATCGGGCACGCACTCGATTCGCGTCACGTCGTGAACCTTGACCGAAACCTCGACGCGTTGATGTTTGAGCGAGCCGCGCATCATCTCCAGCGCGTTGTCCACCAGGTCCGCGAGCGAGGATGTTTCCCACTTCGGGGGCGAGGTCCGGGCGAGCCCCCGCATCTTCTCGACGATGCTGGCGACCCGCTTGACCCCCACTCGCGTGCGCTCGATCATCGGGTCAAGGTTGTCGCGGATGTACGGCCAGTCGATCTCGCCGGCCAAGTCGTCGATTTGCTGAAAGGACTGCTGAACCGTCGGCTCGAGCGATTTTCGGACCCGCTCGTAAAGCTGGACCATGTCAAGCAGGTCCCTCACCTCGCGTTGCAGCACGACCAGGTTGTTTTGCACATAGGCCAGGGGATTGTTGATCTCGTGGGCGACGCCGGCGCTCAGCAGGCCGATGGAGGCGAGCTTGTCCGTGCGTACGAGCATCGCGCGCATGCGCTGCCGCTCGGTCTGATCGCGGATCGAGCCTATGTACTGGGGCCGGCCGTTCATCTCCACGGCGCTCAGGGAGAGTTCCAGCGGGAACTCGGTGCCGTCCTGTCTGCGGCCGGTGAGCTCCACCGTCTTGCCCACGATCGGCGACAGCCGGAGCGTCCGATCGCCAGGTTGTCTCTGGCGGCTGGACGCGACTGCTGGATCTTCCAGGCCGCCGGGCGGATTCGCAACAGCGACGGCGTTGCCGCCGCTGGCCGCCTCGACGCCCACAGGCAGAAGGCCGGAATCGGATCCGGGTTCTTCCCGGGCCGGAAAGACACCTGGGATCAGTCGCTCCAGGGGCTGATCGAGAACCTGCCGGGAATCGTAGCCGAAGATCTTCTCAGCCGCCGGGTTGAACAGATTGATGCGGCCTTCTCCATCGGCCACCACGATGGCGTCGAGGCTTCCCTCGGCAAGCTGGCGATACCGCGCCTCGGACTCGGAGAGCGCCCGGTTCTTGAACTCCATCTCCTGAGCGTTCCGCCTCTGGGCCGCGGCGAATTCACTCCGGGTTCGCTCCAGTGCCTTGCGCTCGGTGATATCGCGCAGGATGGCCAGCACAGCAACCTGGTTGTCAAACTGGATCGTCGAGGTCGTGACTTCCACTGGAATGATTCGACCGTTCTTGGTGCGGTGCAGACCCTCGCAGCTCAGCGTGCCCTCCCGGAGCTGCTGCCGCAGCCGTTCCTGAAAACCCGCGGCGAACTCGGGGACGTCAATCTGGCTGGTCGTCATTCCCAACAATTCCGCGCGCGAATAGCCGAGCTGCCGGCATGCGGCGGGATTGGCGTCGAGGATCCGCCCTTCTTGATCGTGCACGAAGACCGCGTCGTGGATCCCATCGAACAGGGCCCTGGCGCGGCGTTCCGACTCGACCAGGGCGGCCTCGGTTTGCTTGCGTTTGGAGACATCCTGAAGAACGCTGCGCAGGCCCGCGATCCGACCATCCACGCCGCGATGCTCGCGCTCCTGAATCTCAACGACCAAGTCGCCTCCTTCCCGGGTCAGCAGGACCTGCTGGTAAGGAACCAGGGGCCGGGTGCCGGCCAGCTTATCTATGAGGCTATGGTCGGCGGCGGCCCTCTCCGCAGGCGCAATGATCTCCAGGACGGACCTGCCGAGCAGTTCTTTGCTGTCGTAACCCAAAAGCTCGCAAGCTGTTCGATTGATGTTGACAATTCGGGTGTCAAGATCGATCTCGTGATACCCAACCGGCGCGTCGTCGTAGAGCTCGCGATAACGCTGCTCGGAATTCCGCACGGCCTGCTCGGCCTTCACTCGCTCGGAGATGTCGGTGATGAAGGCATAAAGGCCCTGGGCCTGGCCCGCGTCATCGCGGAAGACATCGATCATCAGCTCCACGGGAACCAGGCTTCCATCCTTGTGGCGATAGTTCTTGATGACCCGCTCATTCTTACCTGTGGCCAGTACCTCGGATTGGTACCGCCGGGTGACGGCCAGCGACTGCGGCGCCGTAAGATCCATGATCGACATGCCCAGAAGCTCGACACGAGAGTATCCGACGAGCTCGCCGAACGCCTCGTTGGCCTGGATGATCCGCTGCCGCAGATCGATCATGGCGAAGGGCTGGGGACCGGTCTCCAGCAGGCGGCGGAGCCACCGGCTGCGGATTCCCAGGGGATCTTCGGGATCGTTCAAGAGTTCCAGCCAGTCGTCTGCTGCGACCGAAGCCGGCTCCCGATGGTCGGAGACCGGCTGCGCAGAGGGCGGCTGGTCAGGGTTCGGAGAGGAATTCACGGCAGCCCCTCTCGGGACGTGCGGCCTGTTTCGCCTTCAATTCCGTCAGTATAACCGGAGTGCAAATCCGGATCGACGGCCCGTTGACTCTCGGAAACTTCCGGCCGGAGACGCGAACCCGGGCTTCCCTTGGTCGAGAAAGGGACTGACGAGGGATTCGTGCGGATGCTATCCTGTCGGTGACGGTGCCATTGCGGCGGAGCGTTTTTCCTTGGCCCGTCGCAGCGCTCTTCAACCACGTTTCATGGCTCGAAACATGCCTTCCTTCACGCACCACATTTTCGTCTGCGGTAACGTTCGCGACCCTGGCCACAAGCGGCGTTGCTGCGACCCGGCGGGCCTCCAGACGCTCAAGGATGCCTTCAAGCTCGAGCTCCGGAAGGCCGGATTCGGGTCCCTGGCCCGGGCCAATCATGCGGGCTGCCTCGACCAGTGCGAGCACGGACCGACCGTCGTGATCTATCCCCTGGGTATCTGGTATGGCAGGGTCACCACCGAAGACGTACCCCGGATCGTCTCCAAAACGATCCTGGGAGGAGAAATCCTCAATGATCTCCTGATTCCCGAAAGCTGCCTGAACAATCCCAACTGTCCCCATCGCAGTTGAAACGCAGTGGCGAGTAGTGAATAGTAAGTGGCGAATCGCGAGTGGCGGGTGGCGAGTGAGCAGCGAGTAGTGGCCGGGGGTCATTTGCCATTTGTCATCGGTCCTCTGCCCTCTATCATTGATCGCCTCCACCTGCTTCCTGAGCGTCTGGAATCCGGCATTCGGAGTCCGGAATCAACAACCTTCCGCCAGCGGAGACAATCGGTGCTTGAGCCGGTGGAGTCGATAACGAAGCTCCGTGAAGCCGTCGCCGCGGCTCGCGGGTCCGGCCGGCGCGTGGGCTTCGTGCCGACGATGGGGGCCCTGCACGAGGGGCACACCCGGCTGATCGAGCGGTGCCGGGCAGAGGCTGGACTGGTCATCGTCTCGATCTTCGTCAATCCTACGCAGTTCGGCCCCAACGAGGACCTGACGCGTTACCCCAGGACACTCCTGGAAGACCTCCGCAAGTGCGACGCGGCTGGCGCGGACCTCGTCTTCGTGCCGATGGAGGCAACCATCTATCCGCGCGGCCGGTCGGCAACCTTCGTCGAGGTGCCAGGGCTTTCCCACGTGCTGGAAGGCGCCAGCCGTCCGGACCACTTTCGGGGCGTGGCCACGGTCGTTCTCGCCCTGTTCGAGATCGTTCGCCCGGACCTGGCTGTTTTCGGCCAGAAGGATTACCAGCAGCAACTCTTGATCCGCCGGATGATCGAGGACCTGCACGTTCCGGTCGAGCTGGTCGTCGTACCGACCGTCCGCGAGCAGGATGGACTGGCCATGAGCAGCCGGAACCGCTATCTTGACCCCGCCCAGCGCAAGGCGGCCTCCGTGCTGTTTCGCGCCCTTCAACACGCGCGAGACTCGGTCGCCGGCGGCGAATGCGATGCCAACCGGGTTCGACAGACTCTTGACCGGATGATATCATTAGAGTTGTCGGTCAAGCTCGACTACGTCGAGGTGGCCGACGCCAATTCTCTCGAATCCCTGGTCGTGATTGAGCCGGAGCGCCGAGCGGTGGCGCTGGTGGCAGCCCGGGTCGGATCGACCCGGCTTATCGACAACCTGATCCTGACGGAGTGAGACATTCACGCCCATGCGGCTCACGTTGCTCAAAAGCAAGCTCCATCTCGCCACGGTGACCCGGAGCGACCTCCATTATCATGGCAGTCTGACGATCGACCCCAACCTCATGGACGCCGTCGGGCTCGTTCCGTACGAGGCGATTCTCGTGAGCAACGTCGCAACCGGTTTAAGGGCTCAAACTTACGTGTTGCCCGGACGGCGCGGTTCAAGATCGATCGAGCTCAACGGGGCGATGGCCCGGCTTGGTTCCGTGGGCGATCGAGTCATCGTGATGGCATTTACCGAGCTCGAAACCGAAGAGCTTAAAGGTCACCAGCCCCGGGTTGTCGTCCTCGATCAGCAAAACCAGATCGTGGAGCGAATCGATTATCCTCCAATCGCCCAGGCGTGCGAACCGGGATTCTTTTCCGTGCTGGAACCGCACTGAGCCAACCGCCCCGCCGTACCCGCCGCCGATTGGCCGCCACACAGGGGATGACTCGCGCATGCGACAGGTCTTGTTCACCATCCCGATCTTCGGCGGCATCAAGGTCTTCGGTTACGGCGCCATGCTGGTACTGGCGCTCGTCGGCTCGACCTGGCTGGCGACCTGGCGGGCCCGCCGGGAGAAGCTGGACCCCGACGTCATCCTGGACATGGCGTTCTGGATCTTCTTCGTCGGACTGGTGGGAGCCCGGCTCTTTTACTGCTTTCAGTACTGGGGCCGCGGCATCAACAGCCTGCTCGATGTGCTTCAATACTGGAAAGGTGGAATGGTCTACTACGGCGGGGTGCTGGGTGGGTCGATCGCCTTTTTCGTCTATCGCCACTTCCGGCCGTTTCCACTGCGTCCATACCTTGATGCCATCGCGCCGGCGATCATGGTCGGAACGTTCTTTGGCCGCCTCGGTTGCTTCCTCAATGGCTGCTGCTACGGGGACGTCTGCAACCTACCGTGGGCCGTGTCGTTTCCCAAGCCTTCCCCTCCCTGGGACTACGAATTCGCCCGGGGCTTGATTCCCGGCAGTGCCACCCAGTCCCTGCCGCTCCATCCGACCCAGCTCTACTCGTCCCTTGATTCCCTGGTCATCCTGATGTTGCTCTGGGCCTTCTATCCCCTGCGCCGGCGCGATGGAGAGGTCATGGGCCTGCTGATGGTCACCTACCCGATCACTCGTTTCCTGATCGAGTATCTGCGTAATGACGAAGGGGTGTTCTTTGCCGGGCTAACCATCTCACAGAACATCAGCCTGATGCTTCTTCTCGGCGGGTTCGCCTACTGGTTCTGGCTCTCGCGACTGCCGGAAACGCGCCACGCCGACCAGCCTGTTGAGCGGAACCCCGGCACTTCGGTCCTCAAGCCGGTCATCTCCTGAACGTCGAGAGCCCGGCTTCCTTCGGCATCATTTCAAAGATTCGATGCGCTGAGCTGAGCTGAGCAACCCTCGTGCTTGCGGCGTTGGAGGCCGCCGTCGATCAATCACGGCACCGGGATATGGTCGAGAATGCGTCCCAGGATATCGTCGGCGGAGAGGCCCTCGGCGTCGGCCTCGTAGCTGATCATGATCCGGTGCCGCATGATGTCACGGGCCAGTGTCTTGACGTCGTGCGGGGTCACATAGTCTCGACGTGCCAGCAGGGCATGTCCGCGCGCGGCCCGGATCAGGGCAATCGTGGCCCGTGGACTGGCGCCCAGCTCGAGCAAAGGCGCCAGACCCAGACCGTAGGCGGTTGGGTTGCGGGTCGCGCGGACGAGATCGACCACATAGGCCTTGATCGCGGGTGCGACCCGGATCGACGCGGTCAGCCTGCGGAACGCAAGCACGTCCGTCGGGCCGAACAGGGAGGGCTCGTCGCCGGTCCATGACTCGCTGTGGGTCGTCTCGGTCACGCTGGGCAGCTCCAGCATCGCCAGCTCGGAATCGCGGTCTGGGTAACCGACCACGAGCTTCATCAGGAACCGGTCAAGCTGGGCCTCGGGCAGGGGATACGTTCCCTCATGCTCGATCGGGTTCTGGGTGGCCAGTACCCAGAAAGTCTCGGGCAGGACGAGTGTCTCGTCACCCACTGTGATCTGGCCTTCCTGCATGGCTTCCAGCAGCGCGCTCTGGACCTTGGCCGGGGCCCGATTGATCTCGTCGGCGAGCAGCACGCTGGTAACGATGGGGCCCGGGCGGACGTCAAATGTGCCCGTTGCCGGCCGGTAGATCTGGGTGCCCGTAAGGTCGGCGGGCAGCAGGTCCGGGGTGAACTGGATCCGCCGGAACGGCAAATCGAGGGCCTGCGCGAGAGCTCGTACGGCCCGGGTCTTGGCCAGGCCGGGAACGCCCTCGATCAGGACATGGCCGCCGGCCAGGAGAGCGATCACCAGCCGGTCGAGGAGCGTTCGCTGACCGACGACCATCTGCTCGAGCCGTTCGATCAGTCGCTGCAGCCCCTCCTGCACGGGCAGGAATGTTGAACCCGCAAGCGAGGGATCGTCGGTGGTCATGAATCGGCGAATCCCTCGCGGTCAGGATGGTTCAGGACTTGGAAGCCCGGCGGCGTTCCATCAGTTTTCGGAGGATGTCGTTGGCCGCGTCGCTGCTGTCCTTGAATCCCGGCTTATGAGCCCCGCCACCGGCTGCCCCTGCCTTGCTCTGCTCTTTCTGTGCCTTCTTGGCGAGATAGAACGGGTTGGATGGGTCCATGAGCTCTTCCTCAAGGTTTTGCTTGGCCGCGGCCTCTTCGTCCTCGGCTTCCTCGTCGCCGGTTTCCTCGTCACCGGCCTGGTCATCCTGGGTTTCCATCTCCTCTGTCTCGGTCTGGCGTTCATACTCCGCATCATCGGCGTCCAAGGGGGGCTTGCTTGGCTGAGGGAGTGGGATCTGGGCATCACGGAAGGCGGTGATGGTGAGCGTATCGCCGCCGTAAACAACCGTGGGCTGGTCGACCGTTGCGTTGGTGCTGCCGCCGAAGAGCCACGAATCGATGTCTTCGGCGGGAACATCGTCCGGCGAGGGTTTGGCCTTGGCCCGAGCCACTTCCGCGGATGCAGCCGGGGACGCCGTCGGAGGTGTCGCGGGCTTGGCCGCGGCCTTGGGGGCATCGTGGATCGAGACTGCGAAGGTGAGCGGCCCCACCTGGACCAGGTCGCGATCCTTGAGCTTACACGCCTCGGTTGTCAGGGCTTTGCCGTTGACCAGCGTTCCATTCCGGCTACCCAAGTCGCGGACGATCACGGCGCTTGATTCGATCGTGAATTCCGCGTGTTCGCGGCTGACCTGTTCGCTATTTGGCCTCAGGTGGCACGTCTCACCGCGGCCGATCTTGAACTTGGGGCCAGCCAGGGGGATCACCTTCCCCTCGGGCTTGCCTCGGACGACAATCAACTGCACTTTCATGAAAACCGTCCTGACCTTTGCGGTCAACAACGATGATGGCCAGCGTCAACTCGCATCAGGGTATCGACCCACGGAGAAAGGCCCTCGCTCTCAGGCACGAACGTGGGCCTGACAGTCCAGCTTGCCCCGAAAGGGCGCGACGAGTAACAACAACCGGACCCGAAGCCGGCTCCCTCGCGGACCTGATATCGGTCTCAACTCGAATCTAAAGTGCTTTGGAGGAGATTTCCACCCAGGCATTCACCCACATTGTAACTGAATGTTTCGGAGTTCCAAGATCTCTGGCACACTTGCCGACGTCGGATTTGTGGCAGAGTTCAGCGCCGTCCTGTCCAGGCGGCGACCCGATAAACCTTTTCTTCCAGCTCGGCGGCCCTGCGGCTGACGGCGGCGGGCAGATCGCATGCGACCGGCTGGAGCTCCAGCGCCCGGGCAATCTTCTCCTGGACAAGTCCAGACCAAAAGCGAGGGTCCTGGGAGACCCCAGCGAGGTCGCAGACTCCCAGGAGTTCGGGGGTCCTGTCTGATTGCTCGAGGAGCAACGAACCGTGTTGGAGGATTGCCCCGGCGCGGCGTCGCTGAGCACTTCCCACCACCTTGAAGCCACTGGCCACGATATCCTCGGGGTCACGGTCGGTAAAGCACAAAAAGGGACGACGCGGCGATCGTTCCGCGGCGCGGTGCGGCGCGGACTCGAAGGCGGCTCGCCGGCAAGCGTCCAACCCCTGCGCGCGCAGAGTCGCGGCGATGGCCGCGTGAACCGTCTGGTAGAGCGCCGCGCTCGGCCGAGCCCGGGCATGGTGGGCGGGAAGGACGACGGCGTAAGTCAACTCGTGATCGTGCCAGATCGCTCCCCCTCCGGTGGCGCGGCGAGCCAGAGGAACCCATTGCCAGCGCGGCTCGGCCAGGGCCTCGCGCAGGCTCTGGAAATATCCCAGGGTGAGGGTGGGTTCGAGCCAGCCGTAGGTACGCAAGAACACGGCATCGGACCGGCCGGCGACCCACTCCAAGAGCGCCTCATCCAGCGCCATGTTCGCCGGACCGCCGGCGATCGCGTATGGTATCTGGTAGCACGGAATGGTCACGTTGTTCCTCTGGAGCAAGGCCAGGGAAGCCCGGCGATCGCTGGCGGACTGTGTGTATGCTTCATGATGACAGGCCGGAGCACGGCTGGGAAGCGAACCGGGCCGGATCGGATCGGATCGAGCCTGCCGGCGCCCGAGATTCCGGATGGATCTTGGCGGCCGGAGGATCTTCCGTAAAATTCCCAGGCCCGATTCGATGAGAGGGAATTTGCCGAGGTGGGCATGATCGAGCAAAGAGGCGGCTGGCGGCTGGCAGCGATGATGGCGCTGGTCTATGCCGTCCAGGGATCATTCTGGCCGCTGCTGGCCGTCCACCTCCAGGACCTCGGCCTGAACGGCCGCTCTCGAGGATGGATCTTCGCGACCCTGGCGATGGGGTCGGTGATCGTGCCCCTGGGTGCCGGGCAGCTTGTCGATAGGTTGATGCGTACCCAGCGCTTCCTGGCGCTTGCCTATGCGCTGGGGGCGGCCCTGCTGGCCCTGCTGGCCAGCGGTTCGGTGATTCAGCAAGGCTGGCTGTTCCTGCTGTTTCTGTCTTTCTGGATGATCATCGCCCCGTCTTACGGGCTGTGCAACTCGCTGGCCATGCGGCACCTGGACGACCCTGGACGCCAGTTCGGCGGGATCCGACTGTGGGGAACGATCGGCTGGATGGCCGCTGGCTGGTTGGTCTCGGTGGCGATGGGCTGGACCGGGGCAAACCGGACCGGTGGGGGTTCTTACGAGGCATTTCTGATTGCCATGGTGCTATCGATCATCGTGGCCCTTTACTGTTTGACCCTGCCGGACACCCCGCCGCTGGCTCGCGACAGTGCTTCCGGCGCCTGGGCCGGGCTGGATGAGACGCTGGCACTGTTCCGAAAGCCCGATGTCCGGGTCTTTCTGGTGACTGCGTTCGGCGTCTGCCTGACCACGCCCATGGTCTACCAGGTCATGCCCGGATACCTCGAGTCGCGCGGCCTTCCCCGGGCGTGGGTGCCGACAGCCATGACCCTGGGACAATGGCCCGAGATCGCCGCGCTGGCTTTTCTCCCCTGGATGCTGGGCCGGGTCGGCACGAAAGGTACACTCACGGTGGGCATCATCGCCTGGTTGGTACGGTTCCTCAGCCTGCTGGGTCGGCCACCGCTGGCCATCGCCGTCGGCGGGGGGCTGTTGCACGGAGTGGGGGTGGGCTGCTTCACTGTGGGAGGACAGGTTTTTCTGGACAGCCGGGCGCCAACCCGCCAGAGGGCCAGCGCCCAGGGGCTGTTTCTGGTGCTGACTTCGGGACTGGGCTCGCTGCTGGGGAACCTGATGGCCGGTGAGCTTGCCGGTACGCGTCTGCAGAATGATGTTCTGGTGTTCCTCATCCCTTGCGTGATCGATGGAGCGATGCTAATCTACTTCCTGACAGGGTTTCGATCGCATGTCTGGACCGTGGATTGAGCCGGCGCATCCACCGCTGAGCTTTCCCCGCGGCCTCACTCGGTGCGAGGAACGGTCGGTGGCGTTGGAAACCTTGTGACGGAGCCGGCCGATGGGTGATTATCTCCGCCTGTTGACCGTCAATGACCGGGATGTTCCTCTGGCCACACTGCAACGGGCTATCCCCTACGGCGCCGTCTGGTCGGTCGAACACCCCGGGATGCTCGGCAATTATCTCGCCCTCGGCCCTGAGCCTAACGAGCAGCACGACGTGTGGGCGACCGTCGAGCGCAATCCGGTTGCTCCCAATACCTTGGGTGCTGAAGAAGTCGCCGAGTTCATCGACAGCCTGGACTCCGGCGGCCCGCCCTCGGCGGTTCGCTGGCTGAGCGATTACCTGGAGACCATCCGGGCCATCTATGCCATCCGCATCTATCCCGAAGCGATCCTCTCCCACCCCGACGCACTCGACGCCGTCTATGCGGTTCGCAGTGCATTGCATGATGTTGTGGGAGGTATCGGACAATGGGACGGTCACGGGTTCACCAACGAAAGCGACCGGCTGGTCTGGTGTGACCCCCGGATGGATCTGACGGGCAAGACCCGAGCCGCGATCCTCGACGAATCGACCGGTGACTGGATTCCGTTTGAGCTGGACCTCGATGACCGGGAGGAACTGAGCGCTTTCCTCAGGGGCGAGATCCCCAAGGGCCAGCGCACCGGCCCCTCGCATCGCACTTCCTGATTATCCCGCCGATCTCACCGTCAAACCGGGCGAATTGCAATCGGCCTCAGATCAACACGCAATTGGCCACAGATAAATCCAGATTCGCACAGATAGGTATCCATGCTATAAGTCGCTGCGAGTTTGTGATTCGCGGAACATAGACATGAACATCTGATCGTGGGGCAATTTTCCCGCTGAGATTTGTGAGGGGCGTCGCCGGCATGAGAAAGAAGCCGGGACGGCACCGGCCGCGCCCGATCGATCCTCGAATCCTCGAATTCGACGGGAGGAGTACAGAGTGAATTCGGATCGAGACCCACCGTGGTGGCTCTCTCAAAACGCTCGCAACTGGCTCTGATTTGCGCGCGGCCCCGGGTCAAGGGCTCTTGCGGCACGATCCACGAAATAAACGATTTCCACAATCCTCCTGAAGGGCCAGTCTCGTAGTTTGCTATGCCGTTGGAAAGCTGTTTCAATCGGATGTGACGTCAGGCCTTCAGCCCCCGGGGAACCAGGTGCCGAGGACGATGAGGCGGATTCTGACCCTGGAAATTCCCGAGCATCTCTATCGCGCGCTCGAAGGCATTGCCGCGCGAGAGGGCCGGTCACCCGAAGCAGTCGGGACGACGTGGCTGATCGACGCCATCGCGCGACGGGCGAACCAGGCCGCGCCGCCGCGTGACGGACTGGGGATCGTCTGGGAAGGTCCCCTCTTGGACTTACACTCCCTCTCGCAGGTCAACCGGGAGCTCTGCCTTCGCCTGATAGAGCGCGGCCACGAGCTGGCTTTGGTCCCCTCGAAGACCCGCGACGCCGCATCGCGGCCATTCTCCGGACAGCAGACGCTCGAAGGGCATTTCCACCGAGTCCTGCGGAGGCCGATCGCAGCGCATGTTCGTCATGAGTGGCCGCCATCGTTTACGCCTCCGCCCGAGGGTCATTGGGTGATCATTCAGCCCTGGGAATTCGGCAGCGTCCCTCGGTCCTGGGTTGACCCGATGTCCACGTTGGTCGATGAGGTTTGGGCTTACAGCCGCTTTGTGCGGGATTGCTACATCGCCGGCGGCGTTCCCGCCGAGAGGGTGCACGTCGTGCCCTTGGGGATCGATCCCCACCGGTTCCACCCCGGAGCCAAACCCTTCCCATTAAAGACCACCAAACCATTCCGATTCCTCTTCGTGGGCGGGACGATTCACCGCAAGGGCATCGACGTCCTCTTGAAGGCGTACGCCGAAACCTTCGCCGCGAACGACCCGGTCTGCCTGGTGATCAAGGACATGGGGGGCGCCTCCTTCTATCGCGGTCAGACGGCGGGTGAACGGATCAATCAGCTTCGTGCGGATGCCGGCAGCGCGGAGATCGAGTACCTTGATCAGGAGCTCAGCGACGGCGAGCTTGCTGGGCTCTACACCGCCTGCCATTGCCTCGTGCACCCGTACCGCGGCGAAGGCTTTTGTCTGCCCATCGCGGAAGCAATGGCCTGCGGCTTGCCGGTCATGGTCACCGGCTACGGCGCCGCGCTCGATTTTTGCACCGAGGAGAACGCGTTTCTGATCCCCGCGCGGATCGTGCGGTTTCGCGAGCAGCGGATCGGCGATCTGGACACGGTCGACTACCCTTGGCTGGCCGAGCCCGACCTTGCCGCCCTCCGGCACATGCTGCGACTGGTGTTCGATCGTCCGGGCGAGGCCCGGATGAAAGGGAGGGCCGCCTTTGCGCACGTCCGCAGCCATTTGACCTGGGACCATGCGGTCGACGTGATCGAGGCTCGCCTGGCTGAGATCCGGCAGCGGCCCATTCGCCGATTCGACAGACCCCCCTCAAGTGACGCGAGGCGCCGGCCAAACCCGCAGCCGATCTCCGCTCGCCCCACCGCGATCGAGACTGGCCCAACGGCACGGCAGAGGGTCTCGCTATGCATGATCGTCAAGGACGAGGAGGCGAGTCTGGCCACCTGCCTGGGCTCGGTCGCCGACCTGGTCGACGAAATCGTCGTGGTCGACACGGGATCAACTGACGCCACGGCCGCGGTAGCCGCCCGCTGGGGTGCCCGGGTGTTCCCGTTCCGCTGGGTGGACAGTTTCGCCGCGGCCCGTAATGAATCCTTGCGCCACGCGCGGGGAGACTGGATCTTCTGGCTGGATGCCGACGAGAGCCTCGACCAGGACAACCGGCTCAAGCTGCGCGCGGTCCTGGAAGGGTTGAAGGATGAGAACGCGGCTTATGTCATGACGCAGCGCTCTCCCTCCGGGCCCGGGGCAGCGGCCGTAGTCGTCGACCAGGTTCGGCTCTTCCGCCGGCTTCCCGACGCCCTGTGGAGTTATCGGGTTCACGAGCAGATCCTGCCGGCCCTGCGCCGCACCGGGGTCGACCTGCGGCGGTCCGATGTCGTCATTCATCATGCGGGACACGAGGACGCCGCCTTGCGGCGGAGGAGGCTGGATCGCGACCTTCGGCTGCTTTTGCTCGAGAATCAAGAGCGCCCGGACGACCCCTTCACGCTGTTCAACTTGGGCGCGCTCTACGACGAGATTGACCGGCCGGCCGAGGCGCTGCCCCTCTTACAGCGGAGCCTGCAACGTTCCCGTCCCCGCGATTCCATCGTGCCCAAGCTCTATGTGCTGATCGCCCGCTGCCATCGGCGGCTCCGCGAGCCCAGAGCGGCCCTCGACGCGTGCCGGAGCGGGCAAAAGCAGTGTCCCGACCACGTCGAGCTGCTCTTCCTCGAAGCCCTGCTCCAGCGCGAGTTGGGCGATGCGAAGGGCGCGGAGGCGACATGGTTGCGCTTGCTCTCGGGGTTAGCGCCTGCGGGTTTTGCCAACGTCGATGATGGGCTGCGTGGCTACAAGGCCCGCCACAACCTGGCGGTGATTTGTGAGGAGACCGGCCGGGCGGCCGAGGCTGAGGCCCAGTGGCGCGCGGCGGTCGCCGAGAACCCGTCGTTTGCCCCCGGTTGGCTCCGGCTCGGAGATCTCTACCTCAAGCAGCATCGGTGGGACGACCTGGATGCGGCCGCCAAGGGTGTGGCGAGTTGTCCCGCCGGCGATGTCAAAGCCGACGCACTGCGCGCCCGCGGCTTGGAGGCTCGCCGAACGCTCGCCTCCGCCTGCTCCACCACGGTCGACTCCCCCGTGTTCACCACGAATCGGTGCGTCGCTGTTCGAGGGGTCCCACCCGCCGCCAGGCCCAGGGTCTCGCTGTGCATGATCGTCAAAGATGAGGAGGCAAACCTTGCGGAATGCCTGGCGTCGGTGGCCGGCGTCGTCGATGAGATGATCGTAGTCGATACCGGGTCGAGGGACCAGACCCGTGAAGTCGCGGCCCGAAATGGCGCGCGTGTTGCCGACTTCGCCTGGGTCGACGACTTCGCCGCCGCGCGCAATGAAAGCATCAATCACGCCACGGCCGACTGGATCTTCTGGCTCGACGCTGACGAACGGCTCGACCTTGCCAACCGAGAGAAGCTGCGCCATCTGTTCGCCGCACTGAGCTGGGAAAACGCGGCCTACCTGATGCAACAGCTCTCCGCGACCGAAGATCCCCACGGTTCTCGGGTGGCCGTCGATCAGGTAAGGCTCTTCCGCCGCGACCCGGCCCTGCGCTGGGAGTATCGCGTGCACGAGCAGATCATGCTGGCGATCCGCCGCGCCGGGCACGACGTGCGCCGAACCGACATTGTCATCACCCACGGCGGCTACGAGGCCCCGGGCGCCGCGGAACGCAAGCTGCAACGGAACGTGGAGCTGCTCCTGCGCCAGGATGCCGAGCGGCCGGACGACCCGATCACCTTGTACCACCTCGGCCTGGCGAACCAGCGTCTGGGCCGCGCAGCCGAAGCCTTGCCGCTCTTGCGCCGTAGCCTGGAGCTGCTGCCGCCGGACTACTCGATCCGCCCCCGGCTCTTCGCATCGATCGCCCGGGCGCACGAGATTCTGGGTCAGAGGTCCGAAGCGCTGGCGGTCTGCCGCAAGGGACGAGGCGAATTCGCCGATAGCGGGGATCTCCTTTTCCTGGAGGCCACGTTGCTGCTCGAGCAGGGCGAGCTCGCGGAAGCCGAGGAACGGTTGCAGCATCTTCTCCAAGTGCCGTCCGTTGGGCAGCTCGCGGCCGGCGACGCGGGCCGGCATGGCTACAAGGCCCGACACATTCTGGCGGAGGTCTACCGACGTCAGCGTCGCTGGGCGGACGCGGAGACGCACTGGCGCCTTGTCGTTGCGGAGCAGCCCCGGTTCGTGCCGGCCTGGCGAGAGTTGGGCGAGTTGTATCTCACGCAGGGACGCTGGCCGGAGCTGGAGGAATTGGCTGGGTCTCTGGCGCAAGTGAACCAGCTCGAGGCCAGCCACCTGAGGGCTCGCGCGCACGAGGCTCGCAACGTCTTGGCAACCGCGAGACCCGTCTTGGATCGAACAGCACAGTCGCCGTCATGAGAACCTCGAGGGCTCGCCGGCGCTTCGAGCCGCCGTTGTGGTAGAGTGAATGGACTGGATGAAGCAACCCATCTCGGAGCCCGTCAATGAGCACGATCACTACGCTTCCGCCCAAAGCCCCTGGCGAAGCGGACGTCACTCCCGACGAATTGCTCGCAATGCCTGACGGCAAGCATTACGAGCTGGTCGACGGCGTCCCCGTGGAGCAAACCATGAGCCTGCTTGCCAGTCAGGTCGCGTCGAACCTCAACTATTTCATGGTGGGCCATTGCAGGCCGGACGGGCTGGGCTGGGTGCTTGAATCATCTTGCGGCTACCGGTGTTTCCCCTGGAAACCGAGCCTGGTTCGTCGCCCGGACGTGTCCTTCATCAGGCGCGGTCGGCTCCCTGCCGAGTCCCAATGGTCCGCGGGTTATGTCACCATCCCCCCCGACCTCGCCGTCGAGGTGACATCGCCCAACGATGAGGTCTATAAGCTCGAGGAAAAGGTGGAAGAGTATCTCCGGGCGGGAGTCCGGCTGATCTGGATCATTCATCCCGAGGTTCAGACGATTCAGGTGATCCGCAACGATGGGTCGGGATACCGGCTCCGGTCCAGCGACGAGCTGTCGGGTGAGGATGTCGTGCCGGGATTCCGCTGCCCGGTGGCGAGTTTGTTCCCCACGCCCGAATCACACCCCGCCGACGCCGGTGGCGCCACACCGGAAGCGGCGGCGACGTAATTCGGCAGGGCTCGATTCGGTGTCTAAACCCAGTTGACGCAGCGGACAATTCGGAGCCCATCGATGAGCACGATCACCGCGATTCCATCTGATGCCATGGATAGGGGCGAAGTGACGCCCGAGGAACTTCTCGCAATGCCCGACGGCAAGCATTACGAGCTGGTTGACAGGGTGCCTGTGGAGCGAACCATGAGCCTGCTTGCCAGTCGAGTGGAAGTCGTCGTGGCGCGAAGACTCGATCCGGTCCTTCCGGCGGCGGGAGCATTTACTGGCGTTCGATCCACCAGATGATGATCTGTCCCAGGGCGTCGGCCCGCCCGGTTTGGCCCGCCACGGTCGGAATGATCTTGGCGACCACACCCGTCCCCCCCTTGCCGACCAAGACGGTGACTTCGAAAGTTCCTCCTCCCGAAGTCTTGCCTGTGGCGGTTGAACCGTCCAAGCTTTCCTCCGCTTTCAAGCCGCCCGCTCCGTCGGCGAGTAAGACGCTGACGTTGCTGTTGACCGTCCCCGCACCTTTGCTCAATTTATAAGAGACCGAAACCTTCACCTTGTATTTTCCCGGCTTGAACCTGGCGAACTCCGCTACGAGCTCCCCCGCAGCAGAACTCTCCGATTCTTCCGCCGTTACGGTATTGCAGTGGCCACCCGCGCTACCCTTTCCCGTGACCTCGATGTACGACCAAGCGCCACCGAACTTGGCGCCTGAAATCTCCTTTCCATCTATTTTATCTCGATCTCCGTTCTTCAGACTTCCTCCGCTACCAATCGCCGTACTGAACGGCTGTCCCCAGGTTCCGGCGCCACCGAAAAGGGAGGCCAAAGACAGTGACGGAGGATAACCTCTGATTTGACCATAAGTCACTACGGGGGGTTTCTCACCGTTTTGCCAGTCTTTGGGCCCGTAAAAGTATCCGATTTCTACAGTCCTCAAGCCGGACGGATCCGTTGCATTCGTCGGATCATTCCCGACGTACAGGTAGAGATTTGTGTCCCCTCCCGCGAATCCGATCGGGTCCTCGGTGGTCCACCGCCCCGTCGCCGGGTCATAGTACCGCGCCTGGTTGTATTGCAAGCCGGTGACTGCATCGAACTGCTCCCCCGTCCACAGGTAGCGGTCGCTGGCCGATGGGTTGGTCTGGGTGAGGATGTTGCCGTAGGCGTCATAATTGATCTCGTCGATCACCGAGCCGGTGTTGTCGGTCAACACCCGCACCGAGCCCAGGCGATCGGTCAGGTACCAGGCCACCGTCCCGCTTGCCGTGATCCGCGCAGTCACCGAGTTCACCGTGTTGAGGAACAGCCGCCGCGTCACCAGGTTGTTGTTCCCATCGAGGTCGGCCCAGATGTTCTGGCCGTCATAGGCGAACCGTGTCACCTGGGTCGACGAGCCGCTGGTCGTGTCCTCCTCGATCCGGTTGCCGAAGACGTCGTAGGTGTAGGTCACGCTTTCCAGCGTCGTGCTCCCCTGGGTCTCGACCGCGCTCGTCATCTGGTTCCTGTTGTTGTAGGTGTAGGTCCAGGTCAGGCCGGCATCCGGGCCCGTGGCGATCCCTACCTCCTGGACCAGGTTGCCGTCGGCGTCGTAGGTGTAATTCCAGGTCCCGTCGGAGAGGAGTTGGTTGTCCGGGCCGACGACGTTGCCGCCGCCGGTCCGGTTGCCGTTGGCATCGTAGCTGTAGTCGATCGTGGCCAGCGACGAGCTCTCGCTTAAAAGCTCGTTGTCGGCGTCGTAGGTGTAGGTCGTGGTCACGCCCAGGCTATCGTCGCTCGTCAGCCGGCCGGCCTGGTCGTAAGTGTAGGTGAAATCGGCCACGGTGTTGCCGCTGCCGTTGACGTCCACAAGGCTCGTGATCTGACCGTCGTTGTTGTAGGTGTAGGATGACACGACCACCACCTGGGTCCCGGCCAGGTTGCTGTACCGGGTCTCGGTCAAGATCTCGCCATCGGCATCGTAGGTCAGGTCGATGCGGAGCGGGGTCTGGCCGGTGCCGCCGAACTGCTCGCTCGTCAGCTCGTTGTCGGCGTCGTAGATGTAATTCGTCACCCCGCCCAGCGAGTCCTGGACCTGCGTCCGGTTGCCGTTGGCGTCATAGGTGTAGGTGAGCGTCAGCCCGAATGGGTCCTGGGTGGTAATCAGCCGGTTGAGTGCGTCATAGGTCATCGTGTAGGTGCCGCTGTCGTTCTGAGCCGTCAACATGTTCCCATCAGCGTCATAGGTAAAAGACTCGGTGTTGACGACGACGCCCTGCGCGTTGTACCAGGTCTGGCTTACCAGCCGCCCATCGCCGTCATAAAGCGACGTGGTCATGCGCCCGAGCGGGTCGATCGTCTCGGTGACCTCGCCATCGGCATCGTAAAGCGTCGTGGTCATGTGGCCGAGCGGGTCGATCGTCTCGGTGACCTCGCCATCGGCGTCGTAAATCGTGGTGGTCACGTTCCCCAAGGGATCGATGACCGCGGTGACCTCGCCGTCCGCGTCGTACATCGTCGTGGTGGCATATCCCAGCGCATCGATGACCGCGGTGACCTCACCGTCGGCATCGTACATCGTCGTGGTGGCGTGGCCCAGCGGGTCGATGGTCTCGATCACCTCGCCGTCGGCGTCGTAGAGCGTCGTGGTAACGCGGCCCATGGGATCGACGACCTCGGTCACCTCGCCGTCGGCGTCGTAGAAGGTGGTCGTCGTCCGACCCAGGGGATCGATGGTCGCGGTGACTTCACCGTCGGCGTCATACAGCGTGGTGGTGATCCGCCCCATGGGGTCGATGACCTCGGTCACCTCGCCATCGGCATCATAGAGCGTGGTTGTGGCGTGCCCCAGCGGGTCGATGACTTCGGTCACCTCGCCGTCGGCATCGTAGAGCGTGGTTGTGGCGTGCCCCAGCGGGTCGATGACCGCGGTGACCTCACCGTCGGCATCGTACAGCGTCGTCGTCATGTGGCCGAGTGGATCAATCGTCTCCGTGATCTCACCATCCTGGTCGTAGAGCGTGGTGGTGGCGTGGCCCAGCGGATCAATGGTCGCGGTGACCTCACCATCCGCATCGTACAATGTCGTGGTAATGCGCCCCATGGGGTCGATGACCTCGGTCACCTCGCCGTCGGCGTCGTACAACGTGGTGGTGATCCGCCCCATCGGGTCCACAGTCGCGGTCACCTCGCCGTCGGCGTCATACAACGTGGTGGTGATCCGCCCCATCGGGTCCACAGTCGCGGTCACCTCGCCATCGGCGTCTTACAACGTGGTGGTAATCCGGCCCATGGGGTCGATGACCTCGGTCACCTCGCCTTCGGCGTCGTACAGCGTGGTGGTAATC
>JBAUOX010000257.1:0-1937 GCA_049579985.1 Isosphaeraceae bacterium
GCCTTTAAGCATCGAGCGGAAACAGCGGCCGCGTGCGATGACCTCGGAGGCGGTAAATACGTGTGTCGTCTTCGTTGCGCATAAGGGCACCGAGCAGAAACCTGTTGGGTCGGTCATGGATATGTGTCACCGGCTTCGAGAATGTGGGCAGATCTTCGAGACGAACCTCGGTAACGCGGGCTGGAACCGTGAGGACATAGCCGTGGCTACGTTCGCCCAGAGCGTTGGCATGCTGGCAAACGTGAGTAGTGTCAGGAAGTGGAGTGATCTAGAGGCACTTGAAAAATTCGCGGCCGTGGTCAGGGAGAGGTTTCCGTCGTTTGGAGTTAAGAGCCGCAAGTCGCTTTAGGACCCTGACGCACCTGCGGGAAGCGATTTGTTGAAAGTAGAGAATGCACTGAAACACTGTGAGCAGCAGGCGATGATCAATGTTGCTTCATGATTCGAAGGTCTCTTTTGTCTCTACCAGTTCTTGGAAATTCTTGCGTATCACTGCGATCTTATTGTCAATCTTCAAGGCTTGTATCAGCTCGCGCTTTGCCACATCGTGAGGTAAGCCGCTGATGCGGGCCTTTTCTTGCTCCCAGAACGCGATCTGCTCGGCTGCTTGCTTCGGTAGGCGGGCGGATTGCTCTTCAACCGCACGATTCCAGTCCGCCGCTGACGTGCGGGTAAGTCTAAGGACGACCGCCTCGACGGCTTTCCAATACGCTCTCGCGTTCTTTGTCGCGGGGATGGTTTTCGCCACTTCCCATAGTGGCCGAATTGAGCTGGGAGTCGGTTTATGTCGTACAAGATATGCCAAATGAGTATATGATAATAGCGTAAAATTATATACGCGTTCTTGTAAATATATTTGGCTGCTCGCAGTCGGGAACTGGTAGATAGGAGCAACGAGGCTTGCGTAGTCGGCTCCCTTCCGCCATTTGTCCAACGCTTCGACTTTGAAGTCCTTCTGATTCTTGGCGGTTCTGCTTAGGCGGAACGCTTTGGCGTCGGCTACAACTTTGTAGCCGTCGAGCGTCCCGATGACATCCGCCGCGTCGGCTCGTTCAAGAATCGTCTCCGCAGGCAGGCCTATGGCGGACAAACCGTTGGCAAGCAAAGCGTCGCAGTATTTGGCAAACAGCTTCTCCTCGGTAGAGTCATGCTGAAAGCGCTCGGGGATGACGCCCGCACTATCGAGGTGTTCCAGGATATCATCCTCGGTACAAACGTTCAGAGACCGTGCAATGCTTGCCGCGCGCTGCGTGAAGGTGAGCGTTTGATCCTTACAGAGGGCGATGATTACATCCGTTGCCTCAGCGAAATTCATGATATTGTGGGGCTTTCCTGCTGGCATTGGACATCAAAAAGAGAATAATAGATAAAGCAACATACACGCTTGCTCGGCCATGAACAAGGTTTAGGGTTCTTTCACGAGGGATTCGCGGGGTCAGACCCCCAGGGGACCAATCGCTTCGAAATCCGCTCGATTGTGAGTCAGGAGGGTTTCTTGCCGGCCTACGGCACACGCCATTTGCTCCGCATCACTGGCTTGGAGCTTGCCGGCGTCACGAGTCGTGGTGGCCACGAAGCCGCGTGCCCGGAGCTAATCCGCCACCAGCACGTCAACATCTTCATCCAGGTAGAGTTCAATCAAGAAGCGATTCACGACCCTTTCACCAGCGGACCGATCAGGTCATCCGGAATTCGATTCCGATCTATATGCTGATGGATTTCCTCTTGATGGTCGCTGTAATAGCTGAGTGTGTCGAAGACCTGAGCCAAGCTCAGATGCGGCAGCCGTGTCGGGATGGTCTCCGGTGCCAAACCTTGCCGCCATAACTCCACGATCGCCCGGACTGGCGTGCGGGTACCCTCGATAATTGGCTCACCACCAAGGATTTGATCATTGGTGACGACGTAGCGATGGGCCGTTGCCTGAATCATGGGGA
>JBAUOX010000258.1:0-12515 GCA_049579985.1 Isosphaeraceae bacterium
AGCAGTCGAGGATCAGCGTGGGCTTCATCTGCGCCCCTCGGCAATCAAGTCCTGGACCCGAAGACCATCCAATCGATTACGACTCGCCAACTCCCGCATCCTGAGAATTGCTTCCCTGCGTCTCTCTCCTGCGACGAGTGATACGAATGTCCCCTTTGCCCCTTCGGCCTTTTTCCCTCCCCGGCCTCTTGAAGGAGCACCTCGGCACCGGGGAATACCTCGGCCGAGGTCTTGGGGGCTGATCCGCCGTCCCGTTCCCGGGCCAAGCAACCCCCTGCGCACCAGGAACTGCTTGACGATAGACCGAGTGAACTGCGCCGGGCCGTGCGGGGGATGAAAGCCTTCGCGGTTGAGCCGCCCGGCGATCTCTCCGGTCGTGGTCCCGGCTCGCCGCAATTCGATCATGCGATCGCGCAGGGCTTGATAATTGCTGAGTTGCTCATATTTCTTAACATGACGACAAACCTCGTGCCGGCTCTCCAGGCCGCCAGCCCAGCGGATCGCCACGTCGACCCACTCGGTTTGTCCGCGGACGCCCACGGTGATCCGTTCCACCAGGAACCGGACGATCGTCTTCCGGTCCTGGATCGTGGTGCTGGGGGCATGGCACAACCCCGACAGGTCACCGGCCCACGCTTCGATCCGCTGGCGGTCGGCGGCGGTCGGCTCTCGAGGCGCGTCGGCCTTGAACCGGTCATATTGTTCCTCCAGACCGCGTTGTTCCCGCAGGGCCTGCTCCCAGCGCCGCTCCAGCTCGCGGGCCACCAAGCGGTCCTCGGGCTCGACGGCGTGGTACTGGCGAGTCGCGCGCTGGGCCTCGATCCGCGCCCGTTCCAGCCGCTTTTGCCAGTGCTGGTCCAGCCGCTGGCGTTCGCGCTCCAGATCGGCAACGGCTTGAAAACACAACTCCGGCTTGGCCGGCTCGAGGACTTGCAGCACCTCCTCGGTGACCAACGCGTCGAGCGAGCCGGCGGCGAGAATCTGGCAGAACGGTTCGCCGTATTCGAGAGATCGAGTCTGGCACCGATAATAAACAGGGGTTCCTTTGGCGTGGTAGGCGACCTGCACCCTCCGCCCGCACCGGCTGCAATACACCAGTCCGCTCAAGAGCGACGGGCCGCCCCGGGGGACGCCGACCGCCGTGGGCAGGCAGCGATTGGCGGCCAGGCGCTCTTGGTTAGACAAGTATCGCTCCCAGGTGATGTAGGCGGGGACCTTGTCGGGGATCATCACCTCCCAGCTCAGCGGCTCGACTCGGACCCGACCAGAGTGAGGAAGGTCGGGCTTTCTCCGCCGCGGATCGTCGCGCTTGAACCCAAAGGCATAGCACCCCGCATAAATCGGATGGCGGATGATCGTGTGAAGGGTACCACGGATCGCCCGATGCCACTCCAGTCGCCCGGTGTCCGGCCCGCTCTGCACCCGCATGCCCAGCTTGATGTCATGCCGCACCAGGTAGCGGAGCACGGCGCCGACCGAACCGAGTTCGTCGAACTTGTCGAAGATCAGCCGGACGACGAGTTGGACCTGCTCGTCGGGGTCCAGGGCGACCTGGTCGCCGGGCAGCCGGACGTAGCCGGTGGGAACCATGGTGAACAACTCACCGCGGCGGGCCTTGTTCAGCCGCCCGTGATAGAGCCGCTGCTTCAGGAAGTGCAACTCGGCCTCGCTCATGGTCCCTTTCAGCCCCACCAGCAGCCGATCGTTGTACAGGGTCGGGTCGTAGATGCCGTCCTGGTCGGCCAGGAGGGTGTGGAAAACCGCGCACCGCTCCAGAAGACGATACCAGTCCGAGTTGGCCCGGGACAGTCGACTGACCTGGAAGCCAAGGATGATTCCGACGTGATCGAGGTTTACCTCGGTCAAGAGCCACTGGAAGCCCAGTCGGCCGTCGGCGGTAGTGCCGGATTTAGCTTGATCGTCGGTGATGACGATCACCCGGTCGGCTGGCCAGCCCCAGACGATGGCGAGGTTGCGGAAGCCGGCTTGGACTTCAGCTAACTCTTTATTGAACATTACTTGATAAGGACTGGACTGGCGAACATAGACGACGGCCAGCCGTTCGAGGTGCCAGGGCTGGACCTTCGCGGGTCGAGATAGAGAGCCGATCGGCTCCGTGTGCGGCCTGGACAGCAGGCGGGGCTGGTCCGTGGCGAGGTGCGGGTCGGATGTGATCATGACCGACCTCCCGCCCGTCGGCGTCGAGAAGTTTTTGGAGCAGGAGTCGGCGCAGGGTTTGGATCACGCGGAGGCGATTCGGCTCGGACAGATTGGACCAAAGACGGTCCAGCCGGTCCGGAAACGATCGGCTCACCCTGGGCGGTGACGGGGGGGGACAGTGGTGTGGGGACGGCGTTGCATGGAACCCCTCCTTGACAAGATTTCCGACGTGATTCGATCCACTCAACGAGTTCAAGAAGCGCTGAGACGGCGATTATAACTGGCCTGGAATCAGAGTGGGAGGGTGGAACATCTGGAGCGTTACGTCTATGCCTCTGAAGACCAACACTTTTCACGGCGCACATCAGTGACGTCCCCTTTTCCCTCCTCGGGGATAGCATGGGCGGGAAAACGTTTGAGGAACCGATCTCACGGGGGACTTTGCGAAGCCTCTCCCCGCGAAGCCTCCCGGCTTTGGAGAGATTGGGAGCGAAGTCGCCTCTGCGAGCCCGTTCCGGCAGGCTCAGCAGTTCGCTGATGAGCCTGTCCAGAGTCACGATACCCCGAGGGAAACGGCTTTCGCTGACTTTGACCTCTAGCCCTTTTTCTTGCGTGTCCCACCTGGCTTTTGAGACCCTTGCGAGTACTGTCGTTCCAGTTCCTCGGCGGAATGTTCCGCCACCTTGCCTTTCTCCCAGACGATCACGGGCGTCCCGGTCTGCCGGGCACGCTCGACGACTTTGGCGGCGGCTTGCCGGAAGGCGGCGTTGGCCTTCTCTGTGAGTCTGTTCCCGGTCTCGGCGCTCATGGGGCTATTCTCCGACACTGCGTTGAATCTGGTCGAACAGGTCAGCGTCCACAGTCGTCAGGCTTCCCGCGTCCTCCCAGGCGATCAGCGCCGGGGGGAGCCGGGAGGCGTCATAAAGCCACCAGCAATCACAGCGTTGCCGGTACAGTCGGAACAGGTTTCTCAGACCCGATGCGAACCGTCGCCGCACGTCGGCCTCGGGAACCGCATGCCCCCCTTGACGCACCCGACTGCCGACCCGGAGTACGGCCAGGTCGGCACTTGGGAGCCAGAGGAAGAACAGGGCGACCCGGTAACTGTCCCGCTTCAGCCCGGTCAGGAGGCGGGCGTAGGTGCGGCCCGAGAGGGTTGTCTCGAACCCGAAATCTTCCCCGGCCGAGACGAGTTCGCCGATCCGCTCCAGCAAGAGCCGACCAGCCTTCACGTTCTGGGTCTCAGGGGCGAACGGTGAGAGACCGGCGGCGATCAGGTCAGCGTTCAAGAACTGACGGCAGTCCACGAAGTCGGGCAGGAACTCGGAGGCGAACGTGGTCTTCCCGGCACCGTTGGGACCGGCGATCACGTACACCGTGGGCGGCTTGTTCCTGGCCGACTTGTTCATCCCTTCGCCTTCCGCTTTTGCTGGTAACAATCCGCAAGGGTACCACTCTTCCAGTGAGCTGGGGACCAGACTGTAATCAGTGGGTTTCCGTGGGCTGGTACCCTCCCGTGTGGCTTGGAAACGCGTCGTTATGGTCGTGACCTTGGATAACAGGGCGCGAGCAATAGAGGGTCGTGATCAAGAAAGACGCCCCGGAGCGGAGCCAGGGATCTCCGCGTCCGAGGCTTGGCCGTCGAAAGTTCGCAGCTTCCTTGGGCCCACATCAAGCTTGCCGCAAGTCTGGGGCCAGTCAAGGGCATGTCGGTCTCGATCAGGACAATGCCTGAACCAGCAGGCCTTGCCACGGCAGCCTACGAAACTCCTGCCTGGCTGCCTATAATCAGACTGTTGGGGATCGCCGCGAATTGATTTGCGAATTCCTGGCCGTCCCTGCAGTGCTATCGATGCGCAGTGGAGTGACCTCGGCCCATGAAGGAAGCGGTGCCCGAACGACCGAGATGGGACCTTGCCGCGGAATCGATCGTGGTCAAGATCCGCTGGTTCGGCGTCATCATGGGCTATGTTCTGGTGCAGACCCGCACGGGCTTGCACAACCCGTCGGCAGTGCGCGCATTCCTTGCCCTCGGTGCGGGTTACGCGGCCCTCGACTTCGCGTTCTGGAGGCTGGGCGAGGTTTTCCTCAAACGCTTGCCGCTCTTCGTATCGTTCATGGAGTCGATCTTCATCGCCCTGCTGTGCTACCACGATACCGGGCTCGCCAGTCCGTTTCGCTGGTATTACCTGCTTTCCCTGATCTGTTGCGCGATCCGCTACCAACCGGCGGTGGCCTGGTGGACGCTGGGGTTCCATTCGATCAGCCTGCTGAGCCTGGCCTGGTCCCTGGGGTTCAGCACGCCGACCGGCTCGGCCTGGCCACTGACGCTGGTGATCATGGCCTGGGTGACCTGGGCGAGCTCATCGCTGGCGGGTTTGCTCAAGGCAGCCGGAGACCAGTTGCATGACTTGAACTCGGAGCTGGTACGCGTCCGGGCAGAGCTGGAGGAGCGGGTCGCCGAGCGAACGGACGCGCTTCGGACCTCACAGGCCCGGATGATCCAGCAAGAGAAGATGGCCGCGTTCGGTCTGCTGGCCGCGGGCATCGCCCACGAGGTGGGAAATCCCCTGGCGGCGCTCAGCTCGCTCGTTCAGATTCTCAAGCGCAGAGGGCCCGACCCCTACACCTCGGAAAAGCTTGACCTTGCCGGCCGGCAGCTCCACCGGATCGAGCGCACGATCCGCGAGCTGATCGACTTCTCCCGCCCCGCATCGCGGGCGATCACCCGGACGCGGATCTGCGAGGTCGTGGATGAAGCACTGGGCATTGCCAAGTATTATCAGAGGACCAAGCAGCGGAGGATCTCCACCGACATTCCCACGAACCTACCCGCGGTTCTGGTGGTTCGAGACTACCTGACCCAGGTGATCCTGAACCTTGTCCTGAACGCGATCGACGCGACCGACGACCAGGGGAGTATCCACCTGCGGGCGCGAACTGAAGACGGCGCGCTGGAGCTGAGCGTCGAGGACGACGGCCGGGGGATCTCGCTGGCCGACCGCTGCCGGCTGTTTCAGCCGTTCTTCACGACCAAGCCGCATGGCACCGGGCTGGGACTTTTCGTCAGCCGACAGATTCTCGAGGAGTTCTCTGCAACGCTGACCTTTTGCTCCGAGCCGGGACGGGGCTCGACGTTCACGGTCCGGCTTCCCTGGGAAGCCGCCTTGACCTCGACAGTGACCGGAGTGACCGATGGGGATCGCGCAGGTCTGGCCCAGGCTGCCGCCGACGGGGAGCCGGAGCGGGCCGGCCGCGGCAATCCCGCTGCCGCCCTGCCGTCAGCGTGAGGTGCAACTGGACCAGTTACAACAGATTCTTTCGTTTCGCCACTGGGCCCTGCTCTTGAAACACGGAACCGAGGCTGCCCGATGAGTTTGGCCTCCCTGACGGCAAACGGTGTTGCTAGAGGTCGTGAGAACCGCGAGCCCCGCGGCCGCGTTCTCATTGTCGATGATGAGGAAGTCATAGCGTCCACCCTGAAGGAATTCCTGCAGGGTGAAGCCTACGAGGTCGCCACGGCCATGAGCATGCCCGTGGCCTTGGGATTGATCGAATCGTTCGAGCCGGACGTGGTGCTTTGCGATATCCAGCTTCCCGGCGGCGACGGCTTGACGCTTCTGAACCGCTCGCTCCAGGTCCGGCCCGAGACGCTGTTCATCATGATCACGGCCTACGCCACGGTCGAGAACGCGGTGGCCGCGTTCCAGCGCGGGGCCCATGATTATCTGATGAAGCCGGTGATGTTCGAGGAGCTGCTCGCCAAGATCGACCGGCTCATGAAGTATCGCCGGCTGCTCCTCGAGAACCAGGCCTTGCGGAGACAGTTCCACGCCCACGAGGACCTGGAGACGCTGGTCGGCCGGAGCCCGACGATGCAGGCCGTGAAGACCTTGATACGCAAGGTTGGCCCGACCCGGAGCACGGTCCTGATCACCGGAGAATCGGGCACCGGCAAGGAGCTGGTGGCCCGGGCCCTGCACACCTTCGGTCCCGACCCGGACGCGGTGTTCCTCGCCGTCAACTGCGCGGCGATCCCCCACGACCTGCTGGAGAACCAGCTCTTCGGCCATGTCCGCGGCGCCTTCACCGGCGCCGAGCGCGACCACGCGGGGCTGTTCGTCGCCGCGGGGCGAGGGACAGTCTTCCTCGACGAGATTGGCGAGCTCAGCAAGTCCACCCTCGCCAAGCTCCTTCGTGCCATCGAGAACAAGGAAGTCTTGCCCATCGGTGCAACCCGGCCAGTATCGTTTCACGCCCGGCTGGTGACCGCGACCAACAAGGACTTGCTGGCGGAGGTCGCCGCCGGCCGGTTCCGGGAGGACCTGTACTATCGCCTGAACGTGGTCTCGATTCATCTTTCACCTCTGCGCGACCGCCGCGAGGACATTCCCGAGCTGGTCTCGGTCTTGCTGGCCAAGCACGCCGCCCGGCTGGGCAAGCACGTCCAGGGCGTGGACAACGCCACGGTGCGCGGGCTCATGGCCGCCGCCTGGAAGGGGAACGTCCGCGAGCTGGACAACGCGCTGGAGCGTGCCGTCATTCTGGGCGACGGACCGATCCTTACCCCTGACGATTTTCCGCCCGGCCTGATGCCGGAAACCGATACCGAAAACGGAACCACGCGCGACAACCTCCGCGCGGCAGTTCGCGAGTACGAGCGGCACCACATTCAGCGTGTGCTCAAGGACTGCGGCGACGATAAGCGAGAGGCCGCCCGCCGGCTTGGCCTGGCGTTGTCGTCGCTCTATCGCAAGCTCGAGGAGCTCGACTCGCGATCAACTTTGTAGCGATCGCCACGCACGGCCCGCGGGGCGTTCGCCCCGACGGACACGACGAGGCTCTCTTGCCGGATTCGATTGACGAATCTTCGAACCAGACTTCATGATGAAGTGAGGGGAAAGGCCGAACCCCTCGGATTGAAACGAACCCCTCGGACTGACTTCGAGACGACTGCTTCACGCAAAGGATTGGACCACGCGGGCGGATCCTCATGCGCTGCACTCGATGTGATGGTTTGGCTGTCCCCCAGGCCGTGGGAATCGCGCCCGACGGGCGGGTGGTCTTCGGCTGGTGCCTGCAGTGCCTGGCCGACAAGGACTGCCGCCTGGTGGAGGTGCCCGCCGCGGGGCCCTGGGACCTGAGGCTCTCGTTGCCGATCAGTGAGCCGGCCAGGCCACCGTCGCCCAGAGGCGACAACTCCGCGGCAACCGTCGATCAGTCCCAGTGGATCGTCGCGATCGTCGCCTTCTTGATGATTAGCTGGGGCTTGATCCTGCTGGCCGCCGGCCTGTTCAGCGGATCTCCTCCGGTGTCGCCGACAAGCCCGCCGGGCAACGGCACCTCACCACTCTTGGGTATCGGCGGAGCGGCCATGGCCGTGCTCGGCCTGGCCCTCATGGTCATGGCCTCGCGCCGCAACTGGCTCCCGGGTACTTTCTTGCTGGCGCTCTTGAGCTGGCTTTCGTTGCTGGCCGGCCTGGGCATTCTGGCCAACGGACTCTTCGATTTTCAGCCCGGCCGCAACGTGCAGGTCGTCCTGGGCGCCGGAATGGCCCTGGCCATCTCGGTCATGACCCGCTTGCTCGAGCGCTCCGCGAAGCGCAAGCTCAAGCCCGCGCCGCGCTCGAAGCCCTGGAAGCCAGCCTCCAGCGCGGGCAAGTCCAGCGCGGGTGGGACGAGACGACAGCATTGACGGCTCCAGGAGACCAGCCGCTAGGTCCAAGACCGAGTGCGAGAGCGAAGCCGCTTGTGGGCGATCAAGCCGCCTATCAGAGTCGCGAATACGGCCCAGCTCTCGGGCTCGGGAACCGGGATAGGGTCTGCGGAGACACCCTGCGGAATCAGAAGCAGGTAATCCGGCCCGTACCAACCACCCTGGAGACCCTGGAACGCTTGAGTCAGGATACGTCCCTGGTTGTCGAGCTGAAGGAACCCACCGGGTTGGTCTGACCAGTTCATCGAGTTGATCAGATTACTCAGGTTAGTGAGGGACTGCGTCTTCGTGTCGTAGAGATACTTGGTGTCGCTGGGCAATTGCCACTGCCCCGCCCCGAAGCCGAGCACTTGACCGTTCGGTGAGATTCCCGTGATCGCGGACTTGGACAACATGCCGGGCCCGTAAGGGGACCAGCCATCAGACCAGAGCGGAATCGGAGCTCCCCACGAACCATTTGCCTGTCGCTGGGTGAGGAACACTTCGCTATTGCTCTGGTCCCCTTGGACGCCGACCAGGTTGACCCCGGCGGCAAGTCCTTGACTATTCATGTAGTTCAAGTACGAGTAACTGAAGGCAAAATTCGGGGAGTTGGGATCCCAGGGCCACGTCGCAGACGGCAACCCTATCGGCGCCGCGTACACGATGGGAACGCCCTGGGTGGTATTGCTCCACTGCGCTGGCAAGTAATTCTGCACCGGATTGAACGTGTAGGTAAGGCCGTTTGACCCGGTGACGGTGCCGTTGCCGCTCGAATCAACCCCATAGGTGGGGCTAGTACCCAGGTCGATAATGGTGTAGAGAGGGTCGGCGAGAGCTGTAGCGCCCATCAAGAGGTGCAAGCAAGCCGCAAAGAAAATCACCCCACCCGAGCGTGCCCGGTTCCTGACATCCATGTTGCGCTCAACTCCACGAGAGATGGCGTATCCATTCGCACACGCTTACGCACGAGCATCATCATGTCCGCGAAGTTGATCCGCGTCAAGGCCGATCGATTGTTTGCAGGCAAGAGGAAAAATTTCCGGGTGAGCGGCAGGACTAAAGAATTCCTGCCGCTCGCCGAACTGATTCTTCAGCGCCCGATCGATCGCCGTCGAGAATGCATACGATGCGTGGGAAGTTGCTTGCAACAAGCCTGAAGCGCAAGCGAAGGGCATTGAACTACATGTAATTTCGTACGTCCTTCGCTCGCGCTTCAGGCTTGTGAACCCATTCACAGCCAGATCTTGACCCGGTTGCGCAACGAATCCGGCAACCGCCGCTCGATGATCCGCTGGATCTGTTCCGGGTGCAGCCGGGTGCTGAAGTGCGAGGCGATGATGACCTCGTTCTCGAACCGCTCGGTCCTCTCCAGCAAGTCGTCCAGATGGGTGTGGCCGAACTTGTGAATCAGGGCCGGGCGCTCGTTGGGGGCAACGAAGGTTAACTCCAGAATCAGCACCTGCGACTGGTAGATCTCCGGAAAGACGTCCAGGCCCTGCGGCGAGGTGTCGCCCAGGTAGGCAACCTTGGGCAAGCGAATCTCGGCCGAGACCTCAACTCCGGAAAGGCGGAGGTCGCGGATCTGTTCGCCGGTCAGGCTGTGGTATTCGGGCTTGAGCTTCTTCCGACGTTCCCAGACGAGAAAGCCCAGCGAGGGAATCGTGTGCTTGGTGGGGAAGGTTTTGACCACGAGCTCGCGTGACAGCTCGACCTCGTCGCCGGGGTTCAGTCCCACAAGTTTCACAGGCATTCGCCCCCGGTCCAACTTCTGCACGGCCCGGAGCAAGAGCTGAGCGCCCTCGATCGCCTCGGCCGGCATGTAAACGGTCGGTGGCTCCATCTTCATCATCCGCCGTCGCGCGACCAGGATCGGCAGGGCGGCGATGTGGTCAAGGTGGGAATGGCTCACGAACCAGCTCGGCGTGGTCATGAACGACCAGGGCTGCGCTCCCAGGTCAAACCCCAGCTTCAGCTCGGGCACTCTCCAGTAGGTCTGCACGGCGGCCCGCGAGTAGCCTTCCACCGTCAGCCCCTTGTGGTGCAGCGAGCGCACCGGGGCATTATCCACCGGGTGGTCCAGCGATTCCACAGACGATTCGATGTCCGTCGCCAAACGACGTCTCCTTCTCGCGACAGCTTGCACCCGCGGGACGGCCAATGCTCAGTATAATCAAGGTTGGATGAACGGCGATAGGTCGGCGCTCGATCGCACGTATGCCCGGGTCGGTCGGCAATTCGAGCAGCCGGGAGGCGACATGAATCTTCGCGCCATGGTCTTTGGTCCAGCCTACCTGGACCGCGTGCTTAGGGTCGATCGGCCGCTGGTCGCCCCGGCCCTTGGGCCTCCCATCGATCAGAGCGTGAACGGGTCGCTCGGGTTCGCCGGCGGCTGCAACCTCGAGCTGACCGATCCTTCGGGATATACGATCGAGATCGCCCTGCCGCCCGGCTGGCCAGGCGCATCCGGCCGGATCGAGCTGGAGCGGGGGATCCGCGCGGGGGCAACTGGCCGGAGGGCAGTCAGCGGGCTGAGCTGGACCGACGACCTGGGCGGCATGGGGGCCGGCTATGCGACCGCTCTGGCGGGAACGCTCTGCTGTGCGCTCGGGCCAGAGCACGACCCGATCAGCCAGGTGATCGCTAGCCTCCTGGACCGGCAGGCGATCGCGCACTCCACGATCCGGGTCGCTGACCATGGTGCCGACTGGACTCTGCTCGTGAGCAGCGGTATGCATAGCGACAAGCTGCCGATCGGCTTCCGAGGCTGTCATGCGGCGCTTGACCCCGGCTCGTTCGACCCCTGGCTCTCCTCTCCTTGCGACCTGCGCGTGGCCGCAGCGCTTCCCAATCGGCTGGCGGCCCATATCCTCTCCGCTCCTGGTGCAAGCTGTCGCGTGTTTGCCCCGGCGATGCGAAACATGCGCGATCAAGAGTATCTCCTGTCGAGCTTTGCCGGTTCGATCGATCTGCTCTGCTGCAACCGGCAGGAGTGGGAAACGCTGGACGACCGCGAGGAGATGGCCTGGCGAGTGTCGATCCTGGTCGTTACCGACGGTCCCTCCGGAAGCTTGGCTCGATTCACGACTCCACAGGGAGAGCCGGGCACCATCCGCGTGCCGGCGTTCCCCCGTAACCGTCCGCCGCGAGATACCAACCGCGCCGGCGAGGCATTCGCGGCGGCCTTCATTTCCACACTGCTCTCCCAGGGATGGCAGCCCGCTTCGGGCGTCGTCGCTGCGAACCTTGTCCGACAGGCCATGATCCGGGCCGCAGCCGCGGCCGCCCTGGTCCTTGACCGCACGGATTTCGGTTTTCCGGCACCGGAGGCTATCGACATTGCCCTCCGCGCCGGCAGAGTGGCATGAACCAGGGTGGAAGAGACAGCGGTCTTCTTGCGACCTCTCCCTGACGCGAGCTATGCCGATTACCCCGCCGGAGAGTGCACGGAATCTTGACTTCCATCTTGCTTGCACGTGGCCAACGCGAAACTCCTTGGTTTACGGCGATTCCCGGTCGCGCGGCTCTCATCCCGCCCGCAAAATCGCTCAAGTCGGCATAGGTGGCCGTCCGATAGAGCCGGTGAGTTCGCATACCACGGTGGCAGGGGTCGGACCGGTCGACGAGCGCGGGAGGTGCAGGCATGAAACACGTCCATTCCCTCCGTTTTGAGACTCTCGAAGCGCGGCAGTTGCTGTCGAGGGCGCACGTACACGCTGCCGTGGCGCATGCCGCGCGGCCGGCTGCGACCCCGGTTGTACTCAATGGCACGCTCAATGTCGACAACAACCCCAACGCGACGACTACTACCACGAACGAGGACGGCTCCATGACCACGTCAATGCCGGTCGCCGGGCAGCTCGGCGCGCTAGGGGAGGTCCACGGCATCTGGGATGAGACCGTGGATTCTTTCGGAAACTATGAGGGGCCCGACACGCTCACCCTTCACGACTCGAAGGGAGCATTCGCCGTCGCGTTCAACAACGAGAACTCCCCGCGAGCGGGAGTGAAAGTGGGCAGCGCCATTAGTTATGAACATCCACAGATACTTTATGGCGGCAATGGAGCCTATGCCCGGGCCTCCGAGAGTGGAACGATCGAGTTGACCACCAACGCGGCCCGGACAGAAATCGTCAGCATGACTCTTCACACCCAGAACACGTGAGTCGATCGGCGATCTGAAAGCGTGACCGAGTCAGGCCGGCCAGCGCTGTTTTGAGACAGACGAAGGTGCCGGAAGCCGTTATGTTGGTTCTTGGGCCGCCCATGGGGACGAAGCGTCGTTTCTGGCCGGTCGGGAAACGGTTCCTGGCACCTTTGGGGCAGTCCGGCATCCGGCGTGAAGGGTGAGACCGCGCCGAGATCAGCGCGGGCGTAATCCGGGGGCGTAATCCGGTGTCAGTTCATCTTTTCGGGCAAGAATAATGAACTGACACCGGATTTCCGCCCCGGATTTCCCCCCGACTTGATGCAAGGGAAGTAATAATGATGAACTGACACCGAATTGTCTGGACTCGACACCGAATTGTCTGGACTCGCAGGCGGCGCGCCCCGGATCGATTTCCTCACCCGCTTGCGGTGCGACGCTCGGCTGTACGCCTTGCCCCTGCCCCCGGAGCAGCGCCCCAAGGGGAAGCCGGGACCGCAGCCCAAGTGGGGT
>JBAUOX010000259.1:0-5343 GCA_049579985.1 Isosphaeraceae bacterium
CGAGTGGAGGTGGTCTGGTGTATCGCGACGTGCTGGCGATCGTCCTGGCGGGAGGCCGGGGATCGCGCCTCGAGCCGCTCACCCGGGACCGCGCCAAGCCGGCGGTTCCCTTCGGCGGGATCTACCGGATCATCGACTTCACACTCTCCAACTGCATCAACTCCGACATGCGCAAGATCCTGGTGCTGACCCAGTACAAGGCCACCAGCCTGAACCGCCATATCGACCAGGGATGGAATTTCCTCAGCCGCGAGCTGGGCGAGTACATCGAGGTGATCCCTCCCCAGCAGCGAATTGCCGAGATGTGGTACCAGGGAACCGCCGACGCGATCTACCAGAATGTTTACACGATCGAGAAGGCCTCGCCCCGCGACACGATTGTTCTTGCAGGTGATCATATTTATAAAATGAATTACGCAAGGATGATCGACTTCCACCGTGACAACCGGGCCGACCTGACGGTCGCCTGCCTGCCGGTACCGCGGACGCTGGCCCGGGATTTCGGCGTGCTGGGCATGGACGGCGCCGGGCGGATTACCAGCTTCGTGGAGAAGCCCACCGACCCTCCACTCATGCCCGGTCATCCCGGCATCTCGCTGGCGTCCATGGGCATTTATGTCTTCAACACGGACGTGATGTACGAGCAGCTCTTTCAGGACGCCGCCAAGAAAGAGCTGAGCAGCCACGACTTTGGCAAGGACATCATCCCCGCCATGATGGCCGCGGGGCTGCGGATCCTCGCCTACCCGTTTCGCGACGAGAACCGCAAGACGGCCGCCTACTGGCGCGACGTGGGCACTCTGGACTCTTATTACCAGACCACGATGGACCTGATCGCAATTGACCCGATCCTGAACCTCTACGACCAGCACTGGCCGATTCACACCTTTCAGCCGCCATACCCTCCGCCCAAGTTCGTGCACACCGACCCGGATCGCCGGGGCGCGGCGTTCAATTCGATCATCTGCCAGGGAGCCATCGTCTCGGGAGGCCAGGTCTTCCGCAGCATCATCTCGCCGGATGTGCGGGTCAACAGCTACGCCCTGGTGGAGGACTCGATCCTGCTGGACGGCGTGGACGTCGGCCGCCATGCCCGAGTCCGCCGCGCCATCATCGACAAGGAAGTGAAAATCCCTGCCGGTTTTGAGATCGGCTGGAACCGCGAGCTCGACCTTGCGCGCGGCCTGACCATCAGCCCCGACGGCCTCACCGTCGTCGCCAAGGGAGAAGATCTCGAGCGATTTGTGTGAACGTGATGCGGCCGGGCTTGGGGATGCGGGGGGCGAGGAGATCGACTGGGATGCCCACGCCAGCATGATCTGGTGATGAATCGCAGTTAACCCGATCTTGGGGTTGAACTTTCTCGTGCTGGTTTGCTTGGCAACGCCGCAGGCCAGTCGTCGGGGCGGAAGGTCGCCTCGATGCCGCCGTCGATGGCGATGACCTGGCCCACGATGAATCGTGCCTTGTCGCTGAGCAGGAACTCGAAGAGGCTGGCGACCTGCTCGGGGGTCGTGTGGCGTCCCATTGGACGGGGTAATTCCCGAACAGCGTTCCCGAACGCCGGGTCACCGAGAAACTGCCTCAGCAAGTCGGGAGCCCACATGGACGACCACAAGGCCCACCAACCGGCCAGCGGATTATCGAGAGCCTGCTTCCAAGGGTCTGTCATTATCGGTCCCGGTGAGACCCCATTCAGCGTAATCCCACGACCCGCCCACTGCGGCGAAGGTGCGTGGCGGCGAATCCAGCGGGCCAAGGCCAGATTGCTGGACGCATAGGCTTTGCCCGGATGATCCTTGAGGAGTTCCAGGGCTCTTCCCTCATCGCCCTGGAGAAGCGCCTCGACCACGTCCTCGGGAATGCCCGGCGTGATCAGCATGGAATTCGAGACGTTGGTGACGGCAGCGGGCTGCTTTCCCCAAGCCAGTGCATCCCGAAGCCCAACCAGAAGATCGACCGTCCCGAAGTAGTTCTGGGAGATGACCAGGGAATCAGGTGCATGATCGACGCCCACATTGCAGACCAAGCCGTCGAGGACGCCGCCGCATTGTTTCAACAAGTTCTGGATCGCCTCTTGGCGACCATCCGGCGTGGAGAGGTCGGCCTCGACCTCTGCCCCCTTGCCAGGCAGGTCGATGCCGAGGACGATCCTGCCGGATGCTTCCAGTTGCTTGCGGATCGCCAGGCCCGGCCCGGCCTGAGATCCCGTGACGACAACGTAGCCCATGGATCACCTCATGACATACCTTGACCGTGCCCGTGCGATCCCCGATTATACTGGTTCGGAACGAGCCAGATGAGCAACTCGCACCCCATGCGGGAGTAGAACCCCTTCGCCTCTTGCAGGAAATGGGGGACATGCAACATTTCGGATCCTAGCACATCAAAAAGCGCTACGTCCCCTAATGCCTCTTATTTGCTTCGCATATCCCACTTTGAACCAAACCGCTCCGGGAGGGCGTTCGGGAGGGCGGGGTCAGACCGTGGCGGGGTCGGACCCCAAGGCTCTCATGATCGGCCGCGATGGGAGTGAGCCTTGCGGGGACTTCCGGCCCTGGATAACCTGAGGAGAGAAGATCACCAAGACAATTCGGACCGACCATCGAGGGGAACCGCCATGCAGCGACCTCTTAATACTACTCCGTTAGATCTTCTTGACGGAATCGCGTGTCTGAATATCGAGGCTGGAGAATTAAGAAGCGCTCATGCGTTTCGCCAGGGGACGTTCCGAAGCGAGCCTATTCGTGAACCACTTTTGACTCAAAACCGCTACTATAAGGAGAACTTATGATGCCGAAGACCGTCAAAGTTGCTCAGGCTAGTGAGCTTTCTCCGGGAACGGGCAAGGTGGTTGAAGCCGATGGTCGCAGCATCGCGCTCTTCAATGTGGAGGGCACATTCTACGCGATCGACAACACCTGCACTCACCGGGGCGGGCCGCTGGGTGCAGGTAAGCTGAACGGGGAAAGCGTCACCTGCCCATGGCATGGCGCGAACTTCAATGTCAAGACCGGGGCAGTGACCCGCCCGCCCGCCAGGACGGGTGTGCGCAGTTTTGTGGTCAAGTTCGAAGCAGGCGACGTGCTCGTCGAGCTGGAGTGATATGAATGGAGAAATGAACCAATCGGAGGACGAACTTCCTGGAGCCAAAGATCAGAACTCGGTCGAAGCCGTGCTGGCCTACCATCGCCGCACCAAGCATCACTTGCACCGCTACGCCGCGTCGCTGGGATATCAGGACTGGGCCACTCAGCCTGATCCCTTTCGCACCTATGCTGGCGCGGAAAGGATCGAACTTCCTCTTCTAGCCGACCGGCTCGACGCGGCCTATGCCGAGCTCTATTTTCCCGGCGCCGTCCCTGCCATGCCGCTGGAGCGGAACAGCGTGGCGATGCTGTTCGAGTTGGCGCTGGGACTGTCGGCCTTGAAGCAGTACAAGGGTAGTCGCTGGGCCTTGCGGTGCAACCCTTCCAGCGGCAACCTTCACCCCACGGAGGGCTATGCAATCCTTCCGGAGATGCCGGGCCTGAATGCCGGCGTCTATCACTACGTCAGCCGGGACCACTGCCTGGAGCGGCGCTGCGTTCTGGAAGGTCGAGCGGCGCAGCAGCTCGCGGGGTCGTTCCCGCCAGCTTCCTTTCTCGTGGGCCTGTCTTCGATTCATTGGCGCGAGGCCTGGAAGTACGGCGAGCGCGCCTTTCGCTACTGCCAGCACGATGCCGGCCATGCCATCGCCACCGTGCGCTATGCGGCCGCCGCGCTGGGTTGGTCGGCCAGGCTGATAGCAGATGTTTCGGATACGGCCATTGCCGCCGTGCTGGGGCTGGCCCAGCCAGAGAGCTTCTCGGCCATTGCCGAGCAGGACCGCGAACATCCCGACGCCCTTCTGCTCGTCGGTCCTTCCCATCCTCCCGGGAAAGATGAGGAATCAGAGGGGGTTGACATAGCCAAGCTGCGGGATGTGCTCCATGCTGGTGCCTGGGGGGGCCGGGCCAACTCACTCAGTCCCGCTCATGTCCACTGGTCAGCAATTGATGCTGCCGCCGAGGCGACCTGGCAGGCGGATAGAGCCACGGAGCCAGGCAGACGTGGTGGCGCGGTTATTGTAAACAAGTTTGCGGCGTGGCCGGCTCGCCCGGTTGTCTGTTCGCAAATCAACGCTGTTCGGCTTGTCAAGCAGCGCCGGAGCTGTCTTGCTCTCGACGGCATCACCTCGATCTCGGCCGAGACATTTTACGGCATGCTTGACCGGCTGCTGCCACGGCCCGGAGTGCCGCCTTGGGACGTCTGGCCTTGGCCGCCGCATCTGCATTGCGGCATCTTTGTACACCGGGTCCGGAGTTTACCGTCAGGCCTGTACCTCTTCGAGCGAAGTCCGACGGTTCACGAGCGCCTACGGGCCGCGCTCCGTGCCGACTTCCTGTGGAAACGTCCAGAGGGCTGCCCGGAGTACCTGCCACTGTTCAAACTGGTCGAGGGAGACTTCCGCAAGCAGGCACAGGTGGTGAGCTGCCATCAGGAGATTGCCGGCGCCGGCGCCTTTAGCCTCGGCATGATCGCCGAATTTGCCGAAAGCATCCGTGCCACAGGTGCATGGTGGTATCGAAAACTGTTTTGGGAATCCGGCCTGCTGGGGCAGGTGCTGTACCTAGAAGCGGAGGCCGCCGGTGTCCGCGGCACTGGGATCGGATGTTACTTCGACGACGCCTTTCATAACTTGCTCAGCCTGGGCGGAGATCGTTTTCAGAGCCTGTACCACTTTACAGTTGGCGGTCCGGTCGACGACCCACGGCTGATGACGCTGCCGGCCTATTCCCATTTAGACAGCGCAAGGCTTGAAACTACTTGAGTATTGAAGAGAGAAGTCCAGGCTCTAACCGGAAAGGCAACGAATTCAGCCAAAGTAGCAGTCGCGGCCAATATGAGCCATGGAGACGCGCTCTATGGTCTTCAACGCTGGGATGAGGCCCTCGACTGCTACCCGTAGTTCTGGGACACCATACTTAATTTTTCGGAGTTAGGCATGGTGTCCCCGGAACTACCGTCCCCGGAACTACCGGGCGACGTCCGAACCCCCTTGGACGGTCCTCCATGCCTGTCGTAGCATCGTCCCGTCCGTGGCAGGGCGGCTCGGGGGCCGTCCCGCGTTGCGTCGAGCGGGGGACCGGCCGTGTTCCACGTCGAAGACGAAGTCGGACTGGAGAAGGGGCCGTCGCCGGCCTTGGCGCGGTGGGCGATCCCGACGTTCGTGGTCCTGTTCTTGATGAACTTGCTCGACTACATGGACCGCAACATCTTGTACGCCGTCCTGCCCCAGGTGAAGACGGCGCTCCGGCTGAA
>JBAUOX010000260.1:0-10710 GCA_049579985.1 Isosphaeraceae bacterium
TCTGAGGGGTAGGCGTTGAATGCATCGACCGTGGACAGCACATCGGGTTCGAGCAGCCGCCAGATTGCGTAATACGGGAAGTCCTTGCCCATGTGAGGCGTGGCGGTCAGAAGTAGCAGATGGTGGCACGCCCAATCGAGTGACCAGCGGGGATCACCACTGGGAATCCCCGCCAACGCCTCCGCGACCAGGTAACGGTCCGTCCGGCGGATAGAGAAATCAGGCTGGCGATCTGCTGAGAGCTTGTGGGCTTCGTCGAAGATGCACAGGTCGTAAGGCTCGACTCCCTGCTCCTGGAGTCGAGCGAAGGTTCGCTCGCCGCCCAAGGTATCGACGCTGACGATCAGACGGTCACTGTTCGATCCTCGGAACGGGTTGTCCGCCTTGGAGTCCGAGCCGCCGATGATGCGGAAGTCCAGGCTGAAAAGAGTCCGTAGTTCGCGTTCCCAGTTCCCGATGAGCCCCGCGGGGGGAACGATCAGGATGCGGCGGATCAGCCTGCGAGCCAGCATCTCGCGGATGTAGAGCCCCGCCATGATGGTCTTGCCGCCGCCTGGCTCGTCGGCGAGCAGGAAGCGGAGTCGGGGCTGGGTCAGCATGTGGTCGTAAACGGCGATCCGCTGATGTGGCAGGGGATCGATAAGGGAGATCTCCGTGGCAAAGGCCGGGTTGAACAGGTACCCGAAGCCGAGCCGAAACGCCTCTGCGACGACTCGAACGACCTCGGGATCGGTGCCGAAATCGATCGTTCGGGGGATAACTGCGTTCCCTTGGCTGATCAAAGTGGAATCGCTCAAAAGGTCCCCGGCCAGGCCGTCCACGGTTTGCGCCTCTCATGAACGAGGGCGAAGAAGCGTGGTCAAGACCTCAGCATAATGGATGGATTGGTTGACGGGAAGTGTCTCGATCGGATGAATCCAAAGAGACTTACGGACGGGTGCCTCCCGGGCCCACACAGGATGTGGGGAGATCGTGTGTGGGCCCGCCCTGTGCTGGATTGTTGTGCCCCTACGGGGCGAAACAGTTCAGCACAGGGCGAAGCCCTGTCCGTAGATCTCGTCTTCAAGGCAGATCAAACAACATCACCTGGGCAGGCGCATCGGCCTCGAGCCGCAACGAGGGCTCGCCGCTGACTGCGGCGCCGTCGCTGGTTCTCAGCACCTGGCCGCCCATCCGGACCGAGCCACGCACAACCTGAATCCATGCGTGCCGCGCGGGCTCGAGCGAATAGACTCGAGATTGCCCGGGCTCGAGCGTTCCAAGCAGGACCTTCGCATCCTGATGGATCGTGAGCGAGCCATCCCGGCCGTCGGGCGAGGCGATCAATCGCAGCGAGGAAGCCCCATCTCCCAGTTCGATCGCCCTTTGCTCGTAGCTGGGTGCGTGCCCTTGGCGATCGGGCAACAACCAGATCTGGTAAAGATGGAGGGGTTCGCTGGGGGAGGGGTTGAACTCGCTGTGCCGGATCCCCGTCCCGGCCGTCATTCGCTGTAGTTCGCCGGCGCGGACGATTCCTCCGTTGCCCAGGCTGTCGCGGTGCTCCAGCGCGCCCTGCATCACATAGGTGATGATCTCCATGTCCCGATGCCCGTGCGCGCCAAAACCCTGCCCGGGTAACACGACGTCTTCATTGATCACCCGGAGAACGCGAAACCCCATGTGCGCCGGGTCGTGGTAGGTGTTGAACGAAAAGGTGTAACTGGTCTTCAGCCAGCCAAGGTCGGCGTGGCCTCGGTCCGCCGCAAGTCTTGTCCGGATCATGACATCCCCCTTGTTCTCAACATGTCAACTATTGACGTATCAACTATGTGCCCAAAAAAATCAGGAACCATCGTCCGGCGAGGACTCTCGCACCTTCTCGAGCAGTCGGATCAGGGTTTTCAGCTCGGCGGTCGTCAGGTGCGCCAGCGACCGCCGCTGCAGGTCGCGAATCGGGCCGTCAAGACGATCCAGGAGTTTCAAAGCCGGCTCGCTGATGGCGACAAAGATCACTCGCCGATCCTCTGGGCACCGCTGGCGGCAGACCATGCCGGCCTGCTCCAGTCGGTCGATCAACCCGGTGATTCCGGGTACGACGGTCAGCGTGCGTTCCGCGATCTCGAGTATCGGCAATGGCTTTCCCTCGCCGCGCAAGATCCGCAACACGTTGTACTGCGACGAGGTCAGTCCATACTCCCGGAACAGCCTGGTGAAATGGATCTGCACCTGGTCGCTCGTCCGCAGCAGGTTGAGCAGTGCCTCCTCCTGCGGCGAGCCGAATGGCTGCCGCTTGCCGATCTCGTGCTGAAGCTTGCGGGCAGCCACCGGGGAAACTCCTTCACGGCCCCACGACCTTGAATGTCTCAATAGTTTACAGGTCAATCAATGACATGTCAAGTTGCTGCGGACGATTGGTCACGGACGCTGACGCAAGGCTTGCACCGACTGCCCTCTGGACGACCGCTTACCCCTGGCGTACGATCGGCATTGTCCTGGCTCAAAGTGGTGAGGCCGGGGTCGGAACGAGGACTTTCACGACCGTCGCGCAGGTCTCGAGCTGAACTGCTCCTGAGCAGGAATGCACCTTCCAGACCGGCTTGTTGCAGCAGCCGGGCGCCGCGAGCGGCCGACTCTGGAGATCAATCTTGGAAATGCAGGGCAGCGATGGATCTGGAGCCGCGCCTGGATTCTCCTCGGGCCCACGATCGGACGGGCTGTTTGCCGCCCCTGGAAGGGGCATCACGGCGCGGTGGGCGTGGGGCGTGTTTGCGGTCCTGTTCCTGGTCCACCTGCTCGAATCCCTGGATCGCTGGCTGCTTCCGGCCGTCCTGCGGCCGGTGAGTGAGGAGCTGGAGCTGACGAACGCTCAGGCCGGATGGCTGGCCACGGTCCTGCTGATCAGCTATGCCCTCTGGGGCCCGTTCGTCGGCTATATGGCCGACCGGCTGAGGCGCCCCCGCCTGATGGCCATCGGCATTGCTGTCTGGAGCCTGGCGACCGTTGGCACCGGGCTGGCGAGGTCGTACAATGAGATGCAACTGGCCCGCGCGCTTGTGGGTATTGGCGGATCGACATTCGGGGTCATTGCGCTCACGATCCTGATGGACCTTTACCCGCGGGGGGTGCGGGCGCGGGTGCTGTCGGTCTACTATGTGGCAATGCCCATCGGCGCTGCGCTGGCGCTCTCCCTGGGCTCGGCCGTCGCCCGAGCCGCGACATGGCACACGGCGTTTCTCATCGCCGGGGCTCCGGGGCTCGTTCTGGCATTGGTCGCGCTGGCTCTGCCCGATCCGGTGCGGGGCACGAGCGAAGGGATCGAGGAACATCGTTTGCGGCTGCACGAGCGAGTCGGCCCCAGCCGGGAAGATTACGTTGACCTGATGGTCAATTCCTCCTACACCTATTCCGTCTTTGGCCTGGCATTCTCAATGTTTGCCATCGGCGGGCTGATCGTCTGGCTGCCGACCTTTCTGGTCGTCGTTCATGACGCGCCCGCGGCGCGGGCGAACCTCTGGCTGGCCGCGATCGTGCCCGCGGCCATGGTCCTGGGCATGGTCATCGGCGGCTGGCTGGCCGACCGCTGCTCCCGGGTCAATCCGCGGGCTCTTTTCCTGGTGCCGGGCATGGCGATGCTGGGCTCGATTCCCTGCCTCTTGCTGGCGATCTTCGGGCGGGGCGAGGGGGCGATCCTCCTGGGAGTGTTCCTGGCGATCGCGCTGCTGTTCACCAATGCTGGTCCTTGCCAGGCGATCATCGCCAACGTGGTGTTGCCCAACATGCGGGCGGTCGCCTACGCCGTGGCACTGGCGGCCACTCACCTGCTGGGCGATCTCTGGTCGCCCACCTTGATGGGCTGGGTCTCCGACACGTTTGGCCAGGACGATTCCATGGCGACTCCGTTCGGGCGAGCCCTGGCCGCCATCGGCGCGACGCCCAAGGCTCAGCCCGGCCACGACCCCGAAAACCTGGTCGCGGCCGTGTTGACGGCGGTTCCCGCCCTGGTGATCGCGGGGGTTGTTCTGCTTGCCGGCGGCCGGCATCTGCCCCGGGAGATGGCCCTCATGATCGCCAAGCTGCGGGCGGCGCCGTCCCGCGTGGCCGCGGGGCCGGGCGCCTCGCGGCCCTGATAGTCTCAGGGTTCGCCATTCGTCAACGAATGATTCATGTTCACATTGTAATTTTATGGAGTCGGATCAAAGCACGATTGACCAGAAAAGGAGCAAGTACGATGACGACACCGATTCGCGTGGCAGTGACAGGGGCTGGAGGCCAGATCGGCTATGCCCTGCTGTTCCGGCTCGCTTCCGGAGCGGTTTTCGGACCCGAGCAGCCGGTCGCCCTGCAGTTGCTGGAAATCACCCCGGCCCTTCCCGCGTTGAACGGGACCTTGATGGAGCTGGAGGATTGCGCCTTCCCGCTCCTGGCCGAGATGAAGGCCACCGACAAGGCCGCGGAGGCATTCGCCGGGGCCGACTGGGTGATCCTGGTCGGCGGCTTGCCGCGGAAGGATGGCATGAGCCGGGCCGACCTGATCCGGGCAAACGGCCCGATCTTCACGGGGCAGGGGAAAGCGATCAACGATGCAGCGAGCCCCAATGTGCGGGTCTTGACCGTGGCCAACCCGTGCAACACCAACTGCCTGATCGCCAGGTCGCACGCCCCCAGGGTACCGTCGGATCGCTGGTTCGCCATGACCCGCCTGGACCAGAACCGCGCCGCCTCGCAACTGGCCCGGAAGGCGGGCGTGCCGGTCGCCTCGGTGAAGAAGGTGACCATCTGGGGCAATCACAGCGACACTCAGTATCCCGACTACAAGAACGCGGAGATTGCCGGCGTGCCCGCCAACCGCGTGATCTCGGATCCAGCCTGGTTCACCGAGACGTTCATTCCGACCGTGGCCAAGCGCGGCGGCGCCGTGATCAAGGCGCGGGGCGCCTCGTCGGCGGCCTCGGCGGCCAATGCCGCCCTGGGCAGCGTCCAGGCGCTTCACGTCCCCACGCCGGCAGGCGACTGGTTCAGTGCCGCAGTGATATCGGATGGCAGCTACGACATCCCGGCCGGCTTGATCTACAGCTATCCGCTCGTCTCCAAGGGAGGCTGTAACTGGTCGATCGTTCAAGGCGTGAACATCGACGACGAGGCTCGCAAACGGCTCGACGCCTCGGCCGCCGAGCTGATCTCGGAGCGTGACGCGGTCAAGGACCTGCTCGGTCCGGCAGCGTGACGATATTGCGACGATATGGTATGCTGGAACGCGCCCTCGAAGGGGGGAGTTCCACACGCCCAAGGTCCACGAACGGCCGTACCGGGAGGATTATCCATGGCCACCCCATCGTCTTATCCCACGACCAAGGGTACTCCCCCGGTCGAATATCCCACCGGAGACGGTAAACCGATGGCGGAGACGCCAATCCATCGCGACAACATGATCGCGATGCTCGATGTTCTGAGAGCGCGTTATGCCGCCGACCCCATGGTCTATATTTCGGGCAACATGTTTCTTTACTATGTGCCGGGAAAAAAGCGTCGCCATGTTTCCCCCGACGTCTTCCTGGTTCGGGACATTCCCAACAAAGACCGAGACGCGTACTTCGTGTGGGAAGAGGGGAAGGGGCCTGATGTCGTCTTTGAATACACATCGAAATCGACGAGAAACGAGGATCTCGACGACAAGTACAACTTATATCAAGATGTCCTTAAAGTCTCTGAGTATTTCCTCTTCGACCCCAAGCAGGAGTACCTGACCCCGTCCCTCCAGGGATTTCGGCTCCGCTCCGGGCGATACGTCCCCATCGAGCCCGTCGAGGGACGCTTGCCCAGCGAGGTGCTGGGCCTCCATCTCGAGCGGGAGGGGGCCTTCCTGCGCCTGCACGACCCGGCCACCGGCCAGAAGCTGCTGACTTCGTGGGAGTCCCTCAGCGTCACGGAAGCTGCTCTTCGAAAGGCCGAAGCGGAAAAACGCCAGGCCGAAGCGGAAAAACGAAAGGCCGAACAGGAGCGACTGCTGATGGCCAAGGCCTTGAGCGAGGCGAAAGCGGAGCAGATGGCTGCCCAGGCCGATCGAGAACGAATCCAGCGTGAATTGGAAGAGCTACGCCGGAAGTTGAAGGCGACGGACTGAAACAGGCTCGGCCTCGGGGGACTCAGGAAGGTGAGATCTGTCGGGGCCGAGTCGCGGCAGACGAGTTGGATCGTCTGCGTTATGAGTCAGAATAGCGAGTTAACGCTGACGCCGCGGAATCGAGTGCAACCCAGTTCCGGCCGGCTTGCCTCAGCGTAGCGGCCGGGCCCCCGGTCCATCGCCCGCACGGGCATTAGGGTCCAGGCCGATGATCCTGCTGCGTGGGCGGCTGCGGTCAACGATGACCGGCGCGGAGTCGGCAGTCTCGGCCCCGCCACGGTGGCCCACGGTATCGACCGCCTCGACCCGAATGTGGAACTTGGCGGGGAAGCTGGGGGGTACCGTCCAGATGTACTGGCCCATGTTCTCCTGGCCATCGATGAGCGGCTGCCAGATCGATCCCGCCTGGTCGGGACGCCAGAACAGCGAGACCGAGCGCGGGGCAAGGTGAAGATCGCTGGCTCGCCAGGTGATCGCCACCTTGCCGGCATGAGGACCGGCGCCGATCTGAGGTGGGTAGAGCTGAACCGAGGGAGGCGTGGTATCGACCTCGACCCAGGTTTGCGGCGGATCGCCGGGCGCCGGCGGCTGGTCGCCGAGCCCCGAGGCTGAGCGAGCCACCAAGCTCAAACCGAAGGTTCCTTCACCACCCAGGTCCACCTCGAACGGCGAAACCCTGTCGGTATCCTCGGCCCGACGAATCCAGTTCCTGCCACCGTCCTGGGTCATCCAGAGCTCCACGACCGCCGGACCGTCGGGACCTGCGTCGTCGATGGCGTACTGAAGTTTGAACCGGGGACCGGGAACCTGCAGGGAGCGATTCCCTGCCGCCGTGACACCGCCCGGCCCGGCATTTGTTCCCGGCCCGGTTGACGGAAACGCATCGGCGGCCCCGGGCAGTGCCGCTGCCCCGGCCTTGTCATTCATCGGAAATGGGTTGGAATAGGGCGGAGCGGCGGCCGCTGGCGGGCCCGAGCCCGACGCACTGGCCGCTCGGGCGTTACCGACTGCCGTTGCGCCGCCGCCGCGGTCCCAGTCGGGAGCCGAGGGATAGGCTCCCGTGGCCGGGCTTTCAGCATCGCGTGTGCGCCGGGCGAGTGAACGCCGGGCACCCGATCTGGCCGTTGAACCCGAACCCTGCACGGGGCTCTCCTGCACCGGCGGGAATCCCGGCCCTTCGGCGATGGCTGAAGCGGAGTTGGAGATTTGTTCGACCGGAGGCGCCAAGGTTTCGGCATCGACGGCCGCGAAATCGGGATCGCCGGCAGTGCCTTCCGGCATCACGATCTCGGCGTCCGCCACGTTACCCGCCTTGTCGGCGACGGAGGCACGAACCCGGAGCGAATCGGCGGTTCCGGCGTCCCACCGCTGGGTGCCCAGCAGTGACAGGCGGCGGATCGGCACCTGCCGCCATTCCTTCGCGCCTTCGACCTGGTATTCCAGGAGAAGTGTCTTGAGATCGAGGTGCTCGTCCTTGACCTCCCAGCGCACGCCCGCCAGGCTCCCTCGCCGGCCATCCGGATCCAGCAGCATCGAAGGGGGGATGGTGTCCACCACGACTTTCATGCTCGGTTCAACCGTCTGGTTCATCGGCGGCGAGTACTCGTCTTCCACTGTGAGCGTACGGGTCGCGAACCAGAACTCGCCGTCATGCGAGGTGCGGAAGGTGAACTTCCCCAGGTCTGGCGTAGTCTTGCTCTTGGGCTCCCAGTGGAACCCGGAGTCTTCCGAGACCCAGAGCTGAATTTCCTTGAGCCGCGCTCGTCCCTCGGCATCAATGTGGAAGGGGATCCGGAATGAGCGTTTCTTCTGGTAGATTACGGGGATCTTGCCGCCCGGCGACCGGGCGGGAGGCTCCGTCGCCAGGGCACCGCTTGCCAGTCCCGCCGCCGCCATCGTCAGCGCGCCAAGGGCTACAGCCAGAACCTTGAGGCTCCGACCGCAGCGACCTCTGTGCGCTTTACGTCTAGCTGGCCCCACGAGACCGTTCTCCCAACCCGAAATGCGGAGTGCCTGCCAACCCGGGATCGCCGCTTCGTCCTTGCTCACCCTCGAATGCATCATCCTGCAAGAGGAGCCGATCCAGGGCGCGGTTCTCAGCTTATGCCGTGTGTATCGACCCTCACTCCCGTTCGCCTTGAAACGATTCCACGGAAGATTCAGCTAATGCGGGGAATTCCGGTTGAACGCGACATGCCTGGGAAAATAGGTAGATCGGAGAAATTTGGAGCAGGGAAAGGGCTGAGAGAGGCAGGAAATCACCGGGTCTCGCGAACTCGAGTGACGATCGCGGCATACTGGCAAGCAAGCTCGCGAATGCGGGTGAAGTCGCCGGTGGCGATCGCCTTAGGTTCTACGAGCGCCCCGCCGACCCCCAGGCAGCAGGCGCCCGCCTTACTGCTGGTCCGAGCCATGGTCAAGATGGCGAGCAGTGCACGGAACTCAGAATAACCGCCCACCGGAATCGGCTGGCTTCACAAACGAGTCGAGCAAGGTCGCGAGCTCCGGCGCGCTGGGGATCTCCTTGAACCGGAGGATCGGACCCGGGAGTTCGTTGAGCGATCCCTCATCGACCTTGAGCTTGTCGGAGATCACCAGCACGTACCGGGGAGGACCGAGGCTGGGAAGTAGCCGGAGCAGCCGTTCCAGGCTGGACTTCTTCCAGAACCCCAGCACTTCCACAAAGACATCGATCCCGCTGGCCCTGTGCACCGCGCGGTAGTCGGGAACCCAGACGCCCTCGCGGCCCAGCTCGAGCACGTCGGTACAGTCGCTCAATTCCCAGGCCGGGGCAATCTGGCGGAATCGTTCGACAAACGCCGGGATCTCGGCGGGAACGTAGATCCCCGCATCGAGCTGGTGCGTGATCAGCCCGGTGCCGGCATCGAGGTGGAAGCTCCGCGGCTCGCGTCTGGGCCCCCAGCGGAGCTCGGCCTCGAGCCGGAAATCGTGGCAGTGCAGGAGTGCCGGCAGGAACAGGGCCATCTGCAAGCCGTACTTCGTGGTCGCGCTGAAGAGGCTCAGCGGGCCGTCGATCTGGATGGTGTAGCCGTCGGCCATCGATCCCTGCACCCGGTAGACGAGCCGGTGGAACTTGAGCCGGCGGAAGAGCTGGCGATAGCGCGCGGGGCCCTCGGTACGGATCTCGGTCTCGACGCGGACCGAACGCAGAAGGACCGCCTGTGCCAGGGCGACGTTGTAGCGATCGATCAGCCGTTGCGCCGTCATGTCCTGGAACTTGAGCAGCCGGTTCTCATCTCTCAGGTCGGCGAAGAGGGCCTTCAGCAAGGTTTCCGGCGGGAGCTTGAGCTCCAGGGCGACGGACGAGAGCACCTCGTCGCGGCGAAAGGTTGGTCGGGACGCCAGGCTGAGCTTGGTCTCCTGGGCCGGCCGCGCCGCCCGGAGCCGGCGGCGCGATTCGGCGGCCGCGGTGAACACCTGCTCGCGAATCTGCTCGGGAGGCACATCGGCGACGACCTCGAACTCGGCCCGGTCCTCGAGCACCTTGGCGATCCCACGGTGCACGAGCGTCGCCTTACCCCCGCCTCCGAACAGGTCGTCGATCTCTTGCTCGATCTCGCCGCGAGTCACTCCCACGCCCTCACGGAAGATCGTCAGCAGGCTCTCGGCCGCCTCCAGCCACTGCGGGCTGTTGCGGTTGAGGTAGAGCGGGATGATCCGCTCTTTCGAGGTCCGGACGCGGACGAGATCACCGGTGAGCATCAGAAGTCCGATCGCAACAGAACAGCCCGATTCGACAGCCCAGCGTCGAACGCGCTGAGGCGTACCATTGCGTCCGGTGCCGTCCCTGAGGCGTCATTGTATTATAGCGTCGCCCGATCACCGCTGGTCAGGCGACCTTCTCCCGCCCCACGCCCCACACCCCACGCTTCACGCACGCCCCACCCGGAGGGTTCAACATGCTACGACATGCTACGTTTTCCGCTTCCGGCAGAAGTTTGGCGAGCCATGTTTTCGGCGCAAGTTAATATTGAATAATAACTTACGTCTATGTCTATCTTGACTCACGTTGAAGCAACTCTAGGCTTAACTGTATGCTGATACAGGAGTTGCGCCGATATGATTCACGTGGTAGACTTCGAAAAAACCGCCTTTTCGACCCCTTTTCGCGGCGTTTTAGACCCATCCGGCCCACAAATCAGCGCTGAGAGCGGAAGGGCCACCCGGTCTCTGGCACCCGGGAAACCTGGTTGTGGTTGGCCCCCCAGGTCCACCTGGCCACTATTCTCCCACCCCACGCCCCACGCCAGACCAGCGGGGTCAGGTCGTGCGCGGCCCCCCCGCTGGCTACTGCCTGCTACCGACCGCCGAATTGATAAAGACAGAACGGGGCCCGATCTCGACGACTGGCCCCTCTTTGTCAGCATGTCACCGAAACAGGCGATTCGTGCGGATAAAATCAACTGATTCCTCCCCGCTCGCCGCCGCCCGACCGTTGACCATTCGCTCGCGGCCGGAGACGCTGAACGCCATTGGCTCCAGACGCCTGCCTGACGGCCATCAGCCGCAATGCCCGTTCTCTCACTGATTTCCCCGAGTTCGCCCAAGCAGTTAGGTATGGTGTCCCCGGTACTCAGTTAGGTATGGTG
>JBAUOX010000261.1:0-1536 GCA_049579985.1 Isosphaeraceae bacterium
GAATTGGCCGCGTTGTCCCACTCGGTTCGCGGCTTCCAACTCTCAGTCGAGCCCACTGTTTCGAGCAGTTCCCGCGGGATTTCCCCCAGGAAACGGGAAGGGTTCGTTTGCTCGAACGATTCTCGAGCGTATGAACGGCGTTGCCGCGCCCACGAAAGAGTCAGGCGATCCTTCGCACGAGTCATGCCGACATAACAGAGCCGCCTCTCTTCTTCAATCCCCGCGTCATCGTCGATGGAAAACTGGTGGGGAAAGAGGCCTTCCTCCATGCCGACCAGGAAGACGGTTTCGAATTCCAGCCCTTTGGCGCTATGCAGAGTCATCAACGTCACTCGAGAGCGGTCGTCGAATTCATCCGTGTCCGAAACCAGCGAAGCGTGGTCCAGGAATTCCGCGAGCGAAACACCCTGCTCTTCCGCTTCAGCGGCGGCATTCACCAATTCCTCGAGATTCTTAATCCGGTCCTCGGCTCCCGACTGGCGCTCCTCCTGGAGAATTTCGAGATAACGTGTGGTTTCCAGGATGTTTTTGAAGAACTCGCCCAGGAGCAGGCGTTGGCGGTCTTCCACCAGACCTTTTATGAGCGAGTGAAACCCTTCCAGAGCGGCCAGCGCGCGGGCCGGCAGTCGCCTCTCGAGCAGTTCGTGCTCCAGCGCCTCCCACAGGCTGAGCTTATCCCGCCGGGCAGTCTCCGCCAGCGCCCCGAACGTGGTGTCGCCAATGCCGCGCGGCGGCACGTTGATGATGCGCCCCAAGGCCGCATCGTCGCGCAGGTTATTGGCCAGGCGCGCATAAGCGAGGGCATCCTTGATTTCTGCGCGGGCATAGAAGCTGAACCCGCCCACCAACCGGTAAGCAATACCCCTCATGCGCAAGCTTTCCTCGAGCGTTCGTGACTGCGCGTTGGTGCGATAGAGCACCGCCACGCTTCCCGCCCCCGGGTCTCCCAACGCGCTCTCCACTTCCGCCGCCACAAACTGGGCCTCTTCGTCGGCGCTGCGCGCTTCGAACAAGCGAACCTTTTCTCCGCGACTGCGATCCGTCCATAGCGTCTTGCCCTTGCGCGCCAGGTTGCGGCTCACCACGGCTCCCGCGGCATCGAGTATGCGCTGCGTCGAGCGGTAGTTCTGCTCCAGGCGAATCACCTTGGCGTTGGGATAATCTTTTTCGAAGTTGAGAATATTCCCGATGTCGGCCCCGCGCCAGCGATAAATCGATTGGTCCTCGTCGCCCACCACGCAGAGATTCTGGTGAAGCAGCGTCAATTGGCGGATCAGTTCATACTGGATGTGGTTGGTGTCCTGGTATTCGTCCACATGAACATAAGGGTACCGCTCGTTGTACTTCTCGCAGACTTCCGAAGAGTTATAGAAGAGCTCGACCGTCTTAAGCAGCAGATCGTCGAAGTCCAGCGCGTTGGCGCGCCGCAGCTTGCTTTCGTACAACTCGAAGAGCGAGGCCAGTCTCTCCATATCCGGATTGGCAGCCTCGCTGCTCAGCTCTTCCGGGGTCGTCCCCCGATTCTTGGTGTAACTG
>JBAUOX010000262.1:0-3309 GCA_049579985.1 Isosphaeraceae bacterium
CGGTCCCCTTGCACGATCAGCGGATTGGCGGGGTTGTACTGCATGGGCTCCTTGCCGGATCGAGGACAAAGCGGGAGGATCGGATCAGCCTGGTCCGAGATCCTCTTCAGCAAAACGCGAACGCTCCATGTTAGACGCCCGGGGATGGGCTGGCAAGGGGCGCTACACCCATCTCGCGATCGCCAGTCGTGACCGACCTTGCGATAGGGGTTCGGCTGGCTTGCAGGCGCCGCGTCCCGGCTCGGATCGACTGCGCAAGTCCTGGCTGGATCTACTCGCCATCCGCACCCTTGAGGTCCACGTCCTCCAGGCCCATCTGCTTGGCGATCTTGGAGAGCTGATCGCGGACCTCGAACATGCCGGCGGGACGCTTGTCGGGATCGGACTGAAGGCAGGCGACGACCAGGGTGTTGAGGTCGGTGGGGATGCGCGGGTTGAGCTTGGAGGGAAGCGTGACTTTCCTTTCGTCTCCGGCCTTGGGAATGGCCCCCTGCACGAACCGGCCGGTGAACATGCGGTACATCGTGGCGCCGAAGTTGTAGATATCGGTTTTCTGGTCGACCACCTTCTCGATAGCCTGTTCCGGGGCCATGAACTGCGGGGTTCCCTGGATCCGATCCTTGGTCTGGCCGCGAATCCAGGCGGTGCCGAAGTCGATGAGCTTCACCTGGCCGTTCTTCGATAGCATGATGTTGTGCGGCTTGAGGTCGCCGTGAAAGACGCCGCGACGATGCATGTGCGAGAGCGCCGAGGCCGCCTGGCCGAAGATCAATACGAGCTGGCCCAGTTCGGGCGCCTCGACCTCGTCGAGGCTCTTGCCATCGACGTACTCCATCAGCAGCTCGCAGCCGGTGACCTTGAACCATCTCTTCCGCTGGCGGAAATCATAGATCTTGGCGATCGTCGGATGGTTCAGCTTCTGGGAGGCCTCGAACTCGGTTTTCGCCTGCTGGATGTAGATCTCGTCCTCGGGCTCGTGCTTGCGGACGACCTTCAAGGCGTAGCGCTGACCTCCGGCGGTCTTGTCGCTGATCAGAAAGATCTTGCTTCCCGCGCCCTCGCCGAGCTCGTTGACCACGCGGTACTTCATGCCGGAAAACTTGGGCGTGCGCGAGACGTTCGCCATTCGGAGCCTCAATCAGTCGGATTCTGGGTTGGCATTCACTCGCAAGAACACGTCGTCGGGTTGTGCTTGTGTTTATTCTCGGCGTGGTCCGGCATCCTGGGGGCCTGTGCGCACGGGTTCCCGGAATTCAAACAATGGCGATCAATTAGGGATCCGCAACAGCTCGACCTCGAAGATCAGGTTGGAATTGGAGGGAATCTGCGGTTTTTCTATTTCCCCATAGGCCATCTTTGCCGGCACCCAGAGCTTGCGGATCTCGCCAACCCGCATGCCGGGCAAGCCCTCTTCCCAGCCCTTGATCAACTGACCCGTTCCGATGGCGACCTTGTAGGGCTCGCCACGCTGCCGGGTGCTATCGAAGATCGTGCCGTTCTCGAGGGTTCCCACATAATGGAAAAGGGCGACCCGGCCCGGCTTGAGCTCGTCGCCGGTTCCCTCCTTGAGAGTCTCGTACCTGACCCCGTTCTTGGTGGTCTGCGTCACTCCCTTGGCCGTGGGGTGTGCGGGTGTGTATGCCGCCTTGCCGCTCTCTGCCGATGCCTTGGGCGCAATGACAGCCGACTCGCCCTGGGCCTGCGCTGGATCGTTACTGTCCGGGGCCGTTCGCGGGAGGACAGTCCCCGGCGGGGACGTTGGCATGATCTCCTCCGGGGCGTCGCACCCCACCAGGATCAATGCCAATCCCAGGCATCCCCGGGTCAATAGCTGCCATGAGCTCATCAGATTCTCTCCACCTTGGACAAATGCAAGCCACGACGAATGTTGAATGTTGAAGGATCAAGGCTGGCCAGGTAGCAGCGGCAGCCAGCCCCATCGCCGACCGATCGTCCCCGCCGCGAAGACACTCTATTATGTCATGAGCAAGGAGGGATCGACCAGATCTCACGGGTCCGGCTTTTTGGCATCGCCGGCACGGAAATCTGGCATGGTCCAAACGCAGGTCACAGCTCAGGGGTGGCTGGGGTCGACGCCGGAAGGGCGACGCCCCCAGATCCGCGGCTGGCGCGCTGGGGGCTCGCTCGCTGTTGCCAGCTCAACCCCAGCCACCCCGCTCTTCTCACCCGCGCAGATCCGGGAGTTGAACCATAGCTGATCCCCTGCGGGCCAAGCTGGTCTCTGAGCCGGCTTCCCGCCTGGCCAGGGCTTCGATCTCCCCTCCGGGAGCGATCTGGACTTGCGTCCGCGTTGCATGCGTGATATGCTACGGTTTTGGGCTTTTTTGCCCCCTCTTGGGGCCATTTTACCCCCATTTTGCCATCCCATCGGCTGGGAGAGCGGCAGGGGCCAGTCGCTCTCCGGCACCCAAGGAACGAGTGTGGCCACGTTCGCTCCAGGGACGACGGTCGGGCCCCAACCGCGTTCGGCCAGATCAACCCCGGGTGAACCTGGCCGCGCTGCGGACCGTCAAGTTTTTGCCAGCCTTTCTTACCTGACTCATCGACAAGTCGTGCGCCATCCGCATGTCGAGCGGCCAGGTTTCCTCGTGTCAACGAGCAGACACCCGCGCACCGCCGTTCGGCGTGGACGACACGATCCCGACATCCCTAGTTTACGATGCCGAATTGAGCAAAACGACGATCCCAGCCAGTTCCTTGGTAGCGAATCTCAACCGTCGGCTCCGGGGCTCCTTTTGCCGCCGCCGCCAATGGGGCGCTGAGGATCTGAGTTGACTGCCGTTCGGCTGCAAGCACCGGCCGCTGGAGAGGAGCCATCGCCCTGAGCGCGCGGGAAAAACTCCCGCTCAGCGGCTGAGTGATACCGATCGCGGATTCGGAGCCAGTTTCGATCGTGAAGCCGCAGCCACCTGTGGCGGCTGGACAAGGTTCAGGAAGCCAGGCGCGTACAACCACACCGCTCGGCACGCAGTGGAGTGCGCGGAGTGACGTTGGGCGCGGGATGTGGCGTGGCGGCATGTCACCAACCGGTTCCGGGGCACGGAGAGGCCGGTGAAGGGTGTCGTCGTGGGCTGGGCCACCGCCGAGTCGCCCGCCGCAGGCTGCGGTGCTGGCCGCGACAGGATGACCAGCGTGCTCAGTCGAAGCTCGTAGGTAAGCCGCTGGCGGCGCTGGATCAGGGCCTGGGGCAGTGATGAGCCTGTTACGGACGATCCGGCCGCTTGAGCAGGCGACTATCCGCTCAAGGGTGGGCCGGACATCCCAGCCGTTCACGACGGCTGCTTTCAC
>JBAUOX010000263.1:0-3969 GCA_049579985.1 Isosphaeraceae bacterium
TCCGGCACCTTGTTGCTGGACGTCGTCAACCGTCGCTGGAGTCGCGAGCTGCTGGGCAAGCTCGAGATCGATCCTTCGCTCTTGCCGCCCTGTTATGAAAGTCCCGAAGTGTCGAGCGTGGTGAGCGAGACCGGATTCAAGGCGACCGGAGTTCCCAAAGGGACGCCGGTGGTCGGGGGAGGGGGGGACCAGCCGGCCGGAGCGGTGGGCAACGGGATCGTCCGCCAGGGGGTGGTCTCGGCGACGATAGGGACCTCGGGCGTGGTTTTTGCACACGCCGACCAGCCGGGATTCGACCCGCTGGGCCGCCTGCAGCGCGGCTGCCACGCGGTGCCGGGTGCCTGGCACCTGATGGGCGTCGTGCTCTCCGCCGGCGGCAGCTTCCGGTGGTTTCGCAACGAGCTGGGCAAGGCCGAGGTCGCCAGGGGCAAGGAGCAGGGAATCGATCCTTACTACGTCCTGACCGCGGAGGCGGCCCTGGCGGGCCCGGGCGCGGAGGGCCTCTTCTTCCTGCCCTACCTGACCGGTGAACGGACCCCGCACTTCGATCCCGACGCCAAGGGGGGGTGGATTGGCCTGACCATCCGGCACGGCCGTCCGCACCTGATCCGCGCCTTGCTCGAGGGAGTCACGTTCGCGATGCGCGACAGCCTGGAGCTGATCCGCGCGATGGGCGTCAGCATCAATCAGATCCGCCTCTCCGGCGGAGGTGCCCGCAACGCGCTCTGGCGGCAGATCCAGGCCGATATCTATGGCGGCGACGTGCACACCCTGAATTCGAACGAAGGGCCGGCCTTCGGCGCGGCCTTGCTGGCCCAGGTGGGAACCGGCGCCTTTCGCTCGGTTCCCGAAGCCTGCGACGCCACCATCCGGACCGTGGAATCGACCACGGTCGACCCCAAGGTCAAGGCGTTCTACGACAAGTCGTACGTGGTCTACCAGAAACTCTATCGCGATCTCCGCGAATCGTTCCATTCAATCAGCGAACTGGTGGCGCACTCCTGGTGAGAGTCAGCCTGCTATACCTTACGCGGCCATGAGTGAGACGTCGTCGAATTGCTGGAAAACCATTACCCCGGCAAGGAAGCAGGTCAGGCTTTCCAGCCTGATCTACAATGCCTTTCTTTCGTGCCGGGGTCATGGCGTCATCAACGAGGCCGGTTGCTGGGACTACTTGGTTGGCATGACATTGGGGGCCATCCACGTTTGCCAGGTACCAGAGAGTGGGTGGCCCATTCCGCTCTCCCTTGAGTGTCCAAGGTGAACTTCGGATGCAATAGAACCTGTCGGGCCGCGCTCGAATGCAAGCAGCGAAGCCACTCCTACGGAGGCTATTAGACCCTATGCAGTCTTTGGCCATCGCACAATGTGCACACTCGGACTGAGGTATCGAATCGACACACAACAACGGAGGTCTTGACCATGGGGATTACACACTCGACGGTTTCGCCTCATCGCTCAGTTGACGCTACTGGCCGGGCCCTCCCAATGACCGTTGAAGAGATCCACGCACAGGCGGTTGAAATCGCCAGGGGCCTGGATGCCCTCGACGACATGGGCGACGAAGACGAGCAGAGGCAGACCCTCAATGCGCTCATGAAGGCTATCGACGAGGAACCCCTCTCCCCGCGCAGGCGCTTCCGGCAATGAGACTCGTGTTCCTCGACTCCGGCCCCCTCGGCTTGCTGACCAACCCGCGCGGTAGGCCCAAGTCAGACCAGTGTCGGCAATGGGTGAAGGACCTGGCTGCGGCCGGGGTTCGGGTCTTCGTCCCGGAGATCGCCGACTACGAGGTGCGTCGCAAGCTGATCCATATCCAGGCAATTGCCGGTATCCGGCGTCTTGACCGGGTCAAGGCCACGCTCGACTACGCACCCATCACAACCGATGTCATGCTGCGAGCTGCCGAACTGTGGGCTGCGGCGCGGAGTGCCGAGCTAGGATTATTGGTGTCAGTTCTCTTTTCGCTGAAAACAGGACAGACGCCAATAAATTCTTCGAATCAAAATCGGGGTCATCGCGTCTGAACGTCTTCTGGCAAGCCCAAGTCGCGCAACGCGGCCTTGGCCGCGTCGACCTTGGCGTCGATGGTTGGGTCGCCTGGAGGGACCTCGAATTGGACCTGCAACTTCAAGCCTGGGGTGGTCGAGACCAGTGGTGAGAGGACCTTCGTGTAGAAGTTCATCCACTTCTGGGGTGGTACCGTGCCTTGCCAGGCGCATCCCTTTCCTGGTAGTACCGGGGTCCGTGGTGCTGTCTGGACGCTGATCGTGGCGGCTCCCACAAAGGAATCTGACCGAGCCTCGACGCGGAAATTCCCGATCTCTTCCGCCGAGAATCGCCCCTCCTGGTCGATCGTTGCCACAGTAGCTGACCAGGTTACAGGCGTGTCTTCGAAAGGGCTGCCGTGCTGGTCGTAACCGATAGCACAGAACTTGACCGAATCACCCGGTTTGATGCTGGCGCTCGCTGGGGTGACTTCGATTCGGGTCAGGCGCCGGGGTTCCGTGTGTTCGTTTGCATCTTTGGCCCTCAGCAAGACAAACTCGTCCGAGATCTCGATGTCGCTCTCATCGACTCCGGAGCTTGGCTCGAAGATGAACGGCTCGTAACTGCCGCTCGCGGTCTTGCCCGCGTAGGCAATCAGCTTTTGATTGACCCCATCGGCGATCGTTTTCTTGATGGCCTCCGGCTTCAATAATCGGGGCAAGGCGGGCGACGAAAAGAAGGCATCGCGGGCGGCCTTGGTCGTCCACTCCTTGAGCGCAGGAGGCCAGTACTTGATCAGCTTGCTGGGGCCGACGGCCTGGGTGATTTCGTCCTGCGAGGTGAGGCGGTTGATAATCAGTTCCGTCAGTGAACCTGCTGCGCTGGAATGGATAAGACCCAGGTCGATCCCCTGGAGGGTATTGTCCTTGGCCAGTCGCTCGATGTTCTTGTAGGTCCGCCAAACCACTTCCTTGAGTTCCCGACCAGCCTTTTTCGTGTCGATTTCGAGCTGCTTTCGCTGTGTTTCATCAAGCCGCTTGGAGGTCTCCAAGTCCCCGCTGATGTCCTCATAAGCGAGCAGTCGTCTCGCCTCTTCCCGGAGTGCTTCGCCGGCCTCAGGGACGACGAAGATCAAGGCGCTTTTGAATGTTCGCCCGGATTGACCATACTCGCGGACGATCTGGTCCATCAGCTTATGTGTGGCCGGGTCGCCGTGAACCTGGTCGGGGGCCATGATGACAAGCGTCAAGGCGGCGTGATCGGGAACCTGGCCGGTCTTGTCGGGGAAGTAGACGCGATCCAGGGACGGGCCGGCCTTGAAGACCTCCTGGACGACCTGCTTGACCCTCTCATCGATGGCTGGCTTCGCGATGGTTGCCCGCCGATCGGTCAAGAGCTTGTTCAAGTTGGGAGTCAGGCTGAACCAATAGCGGTTATTGACGCTTTTCAGGTAGTAACAGCTTCCGCTCAGGCCGTCGATAACGGTCTCGACGTTGGCGATGTCCAGGTCAGGCTCGGCAACGGCCAGGCGGATCTCGGGCAAGGTCGCCTGGTCTCGGGTTGTTCCTCCGTTCGACTCGAAGAGAACCACGGTCGCCACCTTCTGGTGAAGCCGTTGCTTCTTGATCTCGTTTGCGGCCTCGCGGTCGAGCCTGATGGCGTGAGCCTCTTTCTTGCCGGCAATGTCGGTCGTGACCGGGCCCTCCAGGTCGTTGTTGCCGAGTTGCTCGAACATCGCGGCCCGGAAATAAGGGTCTTCAATGGGCGCGGTACCGAGGCCGATCAATGGATCGGCGTGTGCACCTTTGAAGCCCTGGGAATAAGCCTGGGACACCCAGAGTGCAAGGAGGCGAAGCACGCCGCGCGTTTTCTGGAAGCGAGGCAAGCTTTGCCATTTCCGCTCGAAGACCGACAGAAGAGCGGGGTGGAACGGATAGGAGGCCAGGAACCGATCATGAGCCGAATCGACGTCGAAGTCGC
>JBAUOX010000264.1:0-2296 GCA_049579985.1 Isosphaeraceae bacterium
GACCACAACTCGTGCTCATGTTATCACTAGATTGCAATGTTCGCCATCTTTGTCCCAAACTTCCTCTCTTCAAGCAACTTGCGGCTAAGGAAGTGCCATTCGTCTGAGGGTCTAAGCCGGTGCCGCGTGCCGTTGCAAGCCTTTCCAACATTGTCGAGGCCAACTTTTCCCCCAAGGGGCGCAAGCCCCGCGGGGCGAATAGGGCACCTTAGATGCCCTCAGTCTCTCACGAGACTCGGGGCCGGAACGCCGGGAGGCAGTGCCGGTCCCATTTCTTCTTTTCTTTCGACACTCGGGGGCGGCCGTTCATCCCCATGGCTGAAGCCAGGGGCTTCCCGGCCGAAAATTGGTGAGTGATCGCGAACCGACCGGGAGTCTCGGGTTCAGCCCTGGAATTACCGCGGAAGTCTACGAGAACTCGATCGTAGTTGATCATCGTCAACATGATCCTGATAAATTTTTTTCGCGCCAGGGTTCCTTGTGAATCGGGGCGATTTTCCGCTCTACAGCGATTTCCAGGTGGTGCCAAACACCTTCGAGGCCTGGAAGCAGGCGGTCGAGACGGTGATTCTGCAGATCCCCGAAGCGGAACGCCAGAAGGGATAGGCGCCAGGACTTTTAACCGCTCTCGACCGGAGTTGACCTGAGTCCACATGATGGTGCCAACGTGCTCGGGGCCTGACACCACCTTGTCGAAGACGATCGCGTTCCGGTATATTCATGGACCGGGATTGATACTTTGGACCCTGGCTCGAGCGCAGGTTCGATATCCAACGAGCTCACTCCCATTGATCGTGTGGCTCGACGCGAGGCCTCTCGCCAGCCCCAGCTTAGAGCGGTTTTCAGGTGGAGTGCATGCGCCGCGGCTCTCACTCCCCCCCTACCCCCCCCTTCGCAAGGGGGGGAAAGTCGGCGGCATCTGGTCTTTTCCCCCCTTGCGAAGGGGGGACACAGGGGGGTTCTTCGAGTGCCTCTGCGTTACGCCAGGTTCGGCATACAGGCGATTGAAAACCGCTCTAAGATACTCCAGACGTGGAAGTTACGTCGACACCGATGCCGATGTTGCCGAGCTTTTGAACCAGCGAGCCAGGACGTGACGGTCTCGACTCGCCAACCAGGTTTTGAACCAGTCAACCTCACACTCTTGATTTCGACCGTCGCCATCATGCTAGACATTGCATCAGCAAGCGAACTCCCGCACGTCAGGATTCGTGCCAGCGAACCGGGTCCGCTCATCGACGTCCCCGAACTGTTGCGATTCCGCGACCTGCTCTGGACTCTGGCTGAGCGCGATCTGCGGGTCCGCTACAAGCAGACGGCCCTCGGCGTGATCTGGGTGGTTCTCCAGCCGCTCATGGCGGCATTGATCTTTGCTTTCGTCTTCGGAGTCGTTGCCGGCTTGCCGAGCGACGGAGAGCCCTACGTGGTCTTTGCGTTCGCCGGGATGACGGCCTGGAATACATTCGCCAACGTGCTGAACAGGGCAAGTGGATCGCTGGTCGCCAACGGTGGGATGCTCTCGAAAATCTACTTTCCCAGGTTGATTCTGCCGCTGTCGTCCGTGGTCTCGGCCCTGGTCGACTCGGCCTTTTCGCTGGTCCTGTTGTTCGTGATGATGGCAATCTACCGGGTCTGGCCCGGATGGGGAATCGTGTTCTTGCCGGTCTGGCTGCTGATCCTGGTGGTCCTGGCACTCGGTCTGGGACTGATGACCTCTTCGTGGATGGTGCGCTATCGCGACGTCGCGCACATCATTCCCGTGGTGCTCAATCTTGGCCTGTACATCAGCCCGGTCGCCTGGTCGATGACGAACGCCAAGCTCAGTGAGAGGTTTCTCATGGTTCTCCGGCTGAATCCGCTCGCGAGCCTGCTGGAGGCATTCCGGTGGTCGCTTTTCGGCCGGAATGCCCCCCCTCTGGCTGCGCTCGCCTACTCCCTGGTGGTCGCAATTGCGGTTTTCTGGATGGGAATGATGGTCTTCAAGCAACAGGAGCGAAGCTTCGCCGATGTCATCTAAGGACCTTGCCGTCTCGGTACGCGGGCTGAGCAAGTCGTACGTCATTGCCCACAATTCGAATCGACCCACGAACTTCCGGGAAGTGATCGTCGACCGCATCCGGCACCCACTCGGCAATGGCCGGCAGGATCAGGAGACGTTCTGGGCACTCAAGGACGTGGATTTCGAGATCGCGCGAGGAGGGGTGATCGGGATTATTGGCCGCAACGGAGCCGGCAAGAGCACGCTCCTGAAAATCCTCTCGCGGATCACCTGGCCGACCACCGGTGAGATCGACAT
>JBAUOX010000265.1:0-10993 GCA_049579985.1 Isosphaeraceae bacterium
CCCTCAAACCGCCAGGCTGACTCGCGGGTCTTGAGCGAGGCGCTGGCCGACGCGACCGCGGCGAGCTGGGACCTGGCCCGTACGACGTCCGAGCCCGCGGCTCGCCTCGGCCGCCAGGTGCTCGAGAGCGCAACCCGGGTGGAGAATCCATCGCGCGCGGGCATCCGCCGCCTCTTCGACGCCGCCTACCTGACCAACCGCATCGAGAGCGACTCAGCTACCGTCTTCCATGCCCTCGGACTGCTCGCCCGCCAGGGCGAGACGGCTGGGCCAACGTCTCCGAAACCTTGAACCGGCCGAGCGGCGACGAAGCCGACACCGCACAATCATGGAGGGCCTGTGGCTTTGTTTGCCGACCCCATGGGGCTTTCTTCCAAATTCCACGTCAAACGCAACGAATTCCACGAGACTCCTCGCCGAACTCCACCGCGGGTCGGATGCGAATCGCTAGAACAGCATCACTTGCGATTCCGTTCGTGGATATGTCTTTGATCCAGGTCGGCTTGGTGGATACGACCGGCAAAATCGATGTCGAACTGATGCGAAAGGAGCCAGGTGTCCGATGGGAAACACGGCGGGCAACGGTTTACAAAAGCAGCCTATTGCAATCGCTCGGACCGCCAGTTAAAGTTTGGCGTCTGAATGTGAAAAACGCCCCCGTTTTGTTTTGACCGATGCGGTGAACCCGGGGGCTGGAGAATCTCAGGGTTTGACAAACCCCCGAGACCGACAGGAATCAGGGGACAAACGCGGGTTTGGACAGAGCCTGTTATTGACGGAGCCAGCCTGTGCCCACCTCTCAAGACCACATCGATGCTCAGACGCCGATGGGGGCGAACCTTACCGCTGGGGGGGCGACCTTCCGCGTGTTTGGGCCCTCGGCTGTCGAGGTCTTCGTAAGCGGCGACTTCAACGGCTTTAAGCCGCAGGATCCCGCCGCCCAGTTGGTGAAGCGGGGCAATGAGTGGATGGGCTTCATCCCTGACCTCAAGGACGGCACTCGTTATAAATTCTTCGTAGTGGGCCTGGGTTCTACCGGCTTCAAGCGCGACCCGCGCGCCCGCGAAAATGTCTCCATGTCGAGTTCGATCTCGGCGCCCGGACCTGCGCGACCCGCGCGCCCGCGAAAATGTCCCTGTGCCCGGTTTGCCGAATAACTGCGTTGTCCGCGATCCGAACACCTTTCCCTGGCATGACCAAGGGTTCAGCCCGCCGGCCTTCAACGACTTGATCATTTACCAGTTCCACATCGGGACCTACTTCGGGCGCGACGCTAAGGGGAACGATGATCGGCGGGGGCGGGACTGCACCTTCCTCGACGTGATCGACCGCATCGAGTACCTCGTCGAACTCGGTGTCAACGCCATTGAACCGCTCCCGATCATTGAGTTTGAGACCGAGACCAGCCAGGGGTATAACGGGTCCGACCTGTTCGCGCCGGAGTACCGGTACACGATGTTGCCGGGCGACCCGAGGATCCCCCGCTTCCTCGCGACGATCAACCGGCTGCTGGGGAATCGGGGGAAGCCCCCACTCCCGGACGGCGTGCTTGACCGCCCGATCAACCAGTTGAAGGTGCTGGTTGACTTGTGCCACGTCTATGGAATCGCGGTGCTGTTCGACGTCGTCTACAACCACGCGGGCGGGTTCAACGACGATGACGAGAGCATCTTTTTTTGGGACCGCCAACGGAGCGGCAACAATAACAACAGTCTGTACTTCACCGACCAGCCCGACGGGTCGGGAGGACTGGTCTTCGCCTACTGGAACCAAGACATCCGGCAGTTCCTCATCGACAACGCCACGTTCTTCAACCGGGAATACCACGTCGATGGCTTCCGCTTCGACCAGGTGACGATCATCGACCAGTACGGGGGCCGGCAGTTCTGCAAGGATCTGACCGACACGCTCCACTTCCTCGCCCCTTCGCATCCGCTGATCGCGGAATACTGGGCCGACCAGGGGTTCGCCGTGCGCGACACCGGTTTCGGCGGGCTCGGCTTCGACGCGGTCTGGTCCGCCGGCCTGCGCGACAATGTCCGCGGGGCGCTCGGACAGGCCGCCGGAGGTGCGCAGGCCCAAGTGTTCCTTGACTCCGTCCGCGACGCCTTGTACCGGCCGCCCGGCTTCTCGGCGCTGTGGAAGTCGGTCGAGTATGTTGAGAACCACGATGAGGTTTTGGCGGGCCGGTCGCCCCGCATCGCCCGCCTCGCCGATGGCAGCAACCCGAGATCGTGGTACGCCCGGAGCCGGTCCCGCGTGGCGACCGGCCTCATCCTGACCGGTCCCGGCATCCCCTTGCTCTTCATGGGGCAGGAGTTCCTCGAAGACAAGCCCTGGAGCGACAGCGATCCCAATCTTCTGATCTACTGGGACGGGGTCGATCAGGGTACCGATCAGGCGATGGTCGACCATCTCCGGTTCACGCGTGAACTCATCGCCCTGCGGCGGCACCAGCCGGCGCTGCGCGGGGAGGGTATCAGCGTCTTCCACGTGCACAACGCGAACCGCGTGATCGCCTTCCAGCGCTGGGTGCAGGGGGTCGGCCGTGATGTGGTCGTGGTCGCGAGCCTGAACGAATCGACCTACCGGGGCTACGCGCTCGGCTTCCCCGGACCGGGCCGATGGCTCGAGGTTTTCAACAGTGATGTCTACGATCACTGGGTCAATCCGATCGTTGCCGGCAACGGCACTGGCATCGACGCCAACAGCGGCCCGATGCATGGCCTGCCCAACTCGGCCAGCATCGTGATCCCCGCCAACGGCTTCGTGGTCTTCGCCCGCGACAACGGCTGAATCGGGCGAGTAGCGCCTGGCCTGGAGAGGAGGCGAAATGCCGGTACGCATCGTCGAGAAAGACGAACAGGATGTTTTCAACCTCTGCACCAGGTACCTGAGCCGCGCCGGCGACCCGTCGGTCTCGTCCGAAGCGTGGCGGTTCCCGGTCATCGACGTCTTCCGCGGATCGCCGCTGGACCCGAACGACCCCGACAACGAGGTCGTCTTCATCTACAAGGCCGCGCCCGGCACTACCACGCAGGTCGGCGTGCTCGGCTCGTTCGCCACGCTCTACGAGACGGTCCCCCTCAAACCGGTCAGGTTCCTGGGCGAAGACACGGGCTATTTCAGCCTCTCGGTGGCCGTCCCCAAAGGCCAGGCGCACATCTACCAGTACGTCGTTGATGGCAAGCTGACGCTTGACCCGATCAACCCCCAGCGCGTCGTCCTGGAGAACGGTAAGACGTGGTCGAGATTCTTCACCGATAGCTATCTGCAACCAATGGTCCTGGAACTCTGGGAGCTGAAGCTCCTCTACCGCCTGACCGAGCAAATCCTCCCGTTCCGCGTCGCGGAGGCCGAATTGTTCCTCCAGCAGTTTTACAATTATCTCGACCGCCAGGACAAGGATGCCTCGAAGGTGTACCGGCTCGACGAGTCGGTCGGCGAGGTCAACGCGATCGACAAGCTCCTGGCGCGCGAGGAGCGGCATCGCCTGAACGATTACCACGTCTGCCTCAAGCAGATCGACACCGTCCTGCGCAAGCGCAACTCCTCCATGGAGCCGAGCGAGCTCTCGAAGGAGTTCTTCAACGACCTCTACAACGACATGGCCCAGGACGCGGCGAACCCTGCGAACCGGATCGACGGCTGGGACTACGGCGCCTATGCGAACCCGCCGTTCTTTCTGTACATCCTGAGGCGCCACGCCGTCACGGGGGCGTTCGCGCACCCGAAGTATGCCGGGAACGTCGGGGCGGCCGGCTGGGCCTACCTGTCCGAGAAGTATTTCGAGGTCAAGGACGGCCAGCGCAGCACGCTCTTCGACTGGCGGGCCGCGCTCGAAAAACCTCTGGGCACGAACGAGGACTACCTGTAACCGGGACCGCCTTCTGTTGGGGTGACGTACCCGCATCAGCCCTTTTCCGCCGGCCTTACCAACGAGGAGGATTCGCGGTGAGGACCCAGTTCGATCTCGTCATCATCGGCAGCGGCGCCGGCGGCTCGCCGATCGCCAACCGGCTGGCGAAGGCGGGGAAGTCGGTGCTCATCCTGGAGAAGGGGCCTCTGTTCCGACCCAGCTACCAGGTGCCGGCCCGGCGCAGCGAGTTCCGCCGCGACGAGCTGATCTCCGACGGCCCCGAGAAGATCCTCAACATCGACGGCGTGGCCAACAAGGGCGCGTCGTACTATTCGAGCCACGTTGAGCCCGACCTCAACGACGAGCCGCACGTCTACCGTGGGCCGGACAGCGCCGATCGCGCCACGATCGAAGGGTACACCGCGCAGGTGGTCGGCGGCGGGACCCAGCTCTACGGCGGGGTCTCGCTCCGCTACACCCCGACCGACCTCCGCCTCAAGAGCTTCAACGACGGCCGCGCCGACATCCCCGACGACGTCCGCCGCGAGGCCCGCGACTGGCCGATCCCGTACGACGTGCTGGACCGCTACCACGCCGAGGCCGAGGACCTCGTCGGCATCAACGGCACGCGGGCCAACCAGATCAAGCCGTTCCTGACCGGTGACCACTACCAGCCCCCGCTCTCGCCGAACCCGATCAGCCAGTACGCCAAAGCCGGCATGGAGGCTCTCGGCAAACAGCTCGGCTCCAACATCGAGCCGTACCGGACCCCGCTGGCGGTCATTACGCGCGATCACGCCCCGAGCTACCGCACCGTCCCGAAGGACCCCGAGACGGCGAAGACGAGTTACGTGAACCGCTACGGCGACCCGCTCGGGCTCAAGTCGAGCACCTGGGTCGCGCTCCTCTCCCCGATCGTCAAGGAAGGGCACGACTTCGAAATCCGGCCCAACTGCATCGTCACTCGACTGACCAACGATGGGGCCAAGGTCAACCGCGTCTACTACCTCGACCCCGGCGGCACCGAGCGGTTCGTCGAAGGGAAGCTCGTCGTCGTGGCCTGCTCGGCGATCGAGTCGATCCGACTGCTGATGCTCTCGGGCGCGGAGAGCCCCGACTTCCAGCAGCGGATCAACGGCAACGGCCTGCTCGGTCATTACTTCCTGACCCACTGCTTCGGCGGGGCCCGGGCGCTTGTACCCGGCCGGTTCGACAAGTCGAAGGCCCTCGACGCCGACTACGCCACCGACTGTTGCGCCACCGATGACTTCCTCAAGGCCCAGGGCCTCTGGGCCGGCGGTGCGATCTACAACAACACATCCGACCAGGCGCTGCCGCTCTCGATGTTCCGCACCTTCGGCAGCACCGACCTCGACTCGCTCTGGAAAGCCTTCATGGGGGGCATGTACCCGCAGCCGGACGGTACGTCGGTGCCGATGCGGGGCGAGGGGTTCGTCACGTACCTCGACCAGGAGTTCGGCCGCGGCCTGTCGGTCAGCTTCATGGCCAACCAGGTTCTCCAGCGCGACAACCGGATCGAGCTGCACCCGACCGTCAAGGACAAGTGGGGCCGTCGCGTCGCCTACGTCATCAAGACCTGGCACCCCCACGACAAGAAGCTCATGGACGTGTTCGCCAACCAGTGCGGCAACGTCCTCCGCCTCGGGGCCGGCAACGACCCTTCGTTCTTCTTCGAGGGCCAGGGCGGCATCTACTCCGGCGACACCGCCCTGGCGCGAATGGCCAATCACATCCTCGGCGGCGCCCGGTTCGGCACCGACCCGAACGACTCGGTCCTCGACACGAACAACCGGGCCTGGAACTTCGACAACCTGTACGTCACCGACGGCGCGTTCATGCCGACATCCGGGGGCGGGAACCCCACGATGACGATCGAGGCCAACTCGTTCCGTGTCGCCGACCACCTGCTCACGAGGGTTTAACGCCATGGACCCCCGCTTCAACGCCATCTTCACGAGCCCGGAAAACGAAGTCTTCAAGGTCGTTTTCTACCCCGACCGGATCTATCACGCCGAGTACCTGAACGCCACCCGCAGCCCGCGCTACCGGTACAACGTCGTGGAGGTCCGCAGCGAGGTCGATATCACGTTGCTCAAGTGCGAGGTCTTTCTCGACGGCAAATTCCTCTGCAACGCCCTGCGGATCGAGTATCGCGCGGGGCGGCTCGTCGAGCAGGCGCGCGAGAAGAACCGCTTCCTCCGCAACGAGATCCTGGCCAATATGGACGTCCTACCCGATGGCCCGGGGTCCGTTGTCAACGCGACCGTCAAGCTCCACTACGACGAGTGGATCGCCGCCTACCAGGCCGAAATCTGGGAGACCCTGGAGCCTCCCCCGACGGGCTCGCACGACGTCAAGGTGCTCGACATGATGGGCAAGGAAGGTTTCATCACCACCGTCCCGGCGTTCAAGCCCGTGCTCAAGGACCTCTGGTCCTTCCAGAAGGTCGAAGCGTCCTTCAGAGAGAATGACGTCGATCTCCCCTTCGGCTACAAGATCAACGACCCCGCATGGGACAACGACTATACCCGGACCCACCAGGAGCCGCGCACTCAGGACCCCAGCTCGGACCAGAACACGATCGCCGACGACAAGTATTATCTCACCTTCCAGCGCGGCTGGTTCCTCCAGGCCAACGACATCCTGCCGGTCCGCTACCGCAACGCGATGATGGACGGCGAGAACCCCGAGCGCCGCGACGACAACATCACCGACATGCGCTGGATCGTCCAGCGCGAGCTGGGGGGGACGCTCGTCTACTTCCACCAGGTCACCCTCGCGCCCGGGGCGTTCGAGGGGGTCCACCAGCACATCGGCTCTGAGGAGCTGTACTACATCACCGAGGGGGAAGGCGTCGCCTACATGGGCGATGGCGACGACCCCACCAACGACCGCTTCCCGGCCGTCGATCAGCACATCTTCGGCCTCGGCGTGAAGACGGTCCGCCAGCTCCCCGTCAAAGCCGGGAACGTGATCTACACCAAGAGCGGCGGCATCCACGGCATCCGGAACCCCGCCGGCAACGCCCAGCCCTTGAAATTCGTGGCGTTCGGCTATTCCGCTTCGTAATTGAGGAACGTCACGCCATGTTCATCGTCCATTCCGACAGCGTCTTCAGGGTCGCCCCGGGCACAACCCCCGACTATAATTCCGGCAACCCCCTGCTCCGCCTACTCGATCTCGTCGCCAGGGCGCGGTTCGCGGCCGAGCGCCAGGCGTACTTGCAGCAGCACCTTCAGTACCTTTTCCCGTACGACTTTCTCGCAATGTACGGACCGCAGGGCGGTGACGCCGATGTCCTGGACCCGACCAAGCAAGACAACAAGACCGACTTCCAGAAGCAGAACGTCAAGGACTTCCGGATCACCGACGCCTACCTCGCCCGAGGCTGGGCGTCGGCCGGCGACTGGACCGGGCCGTTCCTGAAACTCTCCTACCGCGGCGGACCGGACTCGAAGCTTTCGCAAGCCGCCAACCACCAGCTCGGCCCGAGCATCCGCCTCTTCCTCAAGGTCCGTGACGCGGCCACCGCGAGCCCCCTCACGGTCCCGTATAACGAAGAATCCCACCGCTACGAGATCGAGCTGTGGGGCTACCCCGGCAACGACCTGGCCGCCCGCCTGGAAGACAAGGGCCGCGCCTCGATGGCTCGCGGCGAGCTGGTCGCGCGCCCCGACCTCGTCCGCGGCCTCTACTCCGACTTCGCCCGCGAGGGGCTCGACGATCAGTTCATGACCCAGGTGCACCCCGAGAACACGATGCACCCGATCTTGCCGCTGCACGTCGAGGCCGCCTGGTCCGACGCCTCGGGGGCCCACTACGATTCGCTCGACGGGGCGAATTACCAGTACGAGTTCAACATGATCGTCCGCGGTTGGGACAACTTCCTCGGGGTCGGCGTGAGCCCCAACCCGCACGGCGGGGTCGGCTTCCTGCACTACCGCAACCTCCTCTCGAACTACGGCCGCTACGCCGGGATGAACGAGCTGGGGCGGCGGATCGAGCCCTGGATGTTCGACGCCTTCGGCAAGAAGGCTGACGGCGAACGGTACGAGAACTTCTTCTCCATCGATTACATGGACCTCCATATCCTGATGAACAACTGCGGCATCGGCCTGCATCGGCACCGCGACAACCAGGAGGTCTTCTTCATGGTCGACGGTCAAGGGCTTATGGTCGTCGGCGACTGGTGCAAGATGCCCCAGCGCGAGCGCTGTTTCGAAGTCCGAACCCTCCGCTCCGGGCATTTTGCCATGCTCAAGGGGGGAAACCTGCACGGGCTTTACAACTCGACCGACGTGGACAGCTTCCTCTTCATGTTCGGCGGATATGATTAACCGGCGCTGCCTCTTCCTCGCGTGCCTCCCCGAGGTGCTCAAGAAGGCCGGGTACTGAACCGGACCGCGTCCGGCCTGCCGCGCGGACTCGAGTCGACCCGACTGACCCGCCGGGAAATGACGCTTCCTCCCCACGGGCGGTCCAACAAGAAACATAACGATTCCCGACACCGTTTCCGCTTCGATCATGTTCGGCCGGCCTTCCGGTTCCATCAGGGAGACACGAGTTCTTCGCCATCACGAACGTCGAGAAATTCGGACCCGGCGGCCGCGATGCTGACTGAGCCATTGTGCGTGGCGAGCTTCACCAGATCGCCGATCGAGCCGATCTTCTGCGGCGTGGCGAGATAGCCGATGCCCCGGTGCAGGTGCAGTCGAAACTGCCGCGCCAGCACCTCCTCCGAAGTTCCCAGCCCATCCACCACGCAGCGCTCCTTGAGGAGGGCCATGTACAGCTCATGGGCCTCTCCGCCGAATACCTGCCATTCCATCTCCACGTTGCTGTCGGCGGGAATCTCGATGGGGGTCGGCGGTGTCGCTTGCTGGAGTGACAGGCAAAAGGCCCACCGGCAGAGGATGTTCCACTGGTTGATACCGGTGCGGGTCTTGAGCCGGATGAGCTGCTCCCGGGCCTGGGCCGACAGGCGGATCTGTTTGATGCTCATGACTCCGCCCCGCTCGAGGCATGGGAAACGTCCTTCCAGAAATAGTCCTCCTCGGCAACCGTCATGCGCTGGCCCTCGTCGTAGCTGAGGTGGTAGGCCCGGGCGATGTGGGGCTGCAAGGCCTGGTAGTAATCGCGGTCGACCTCGGTGTCCGTCGAGAGGATGACCACCTGGTGGCTCGCGTTGGGGAAATACCGTTCGACCAGGTTGCGGCGATGGGTGGCGTCGAGCCGGGCCATCGGGGTGTCGATGACCGCGGGCAGCGGGCGGTTGGAGGCTCGTGCCAGGCCCCAGAGCACCGAGATGGCGAAAACCTGCTTCTCTCCCTCCGAAAGCCGCTCTTTGGACAGGGCGCCCCCCGCGCCGTCGTACAAAGTGATGGCGAATGTTCCCGGGTCGATGAGAATCCGCTCGACCATCGATTTCTTTCGTAACAGGAACCGGAACGACTCGGTGATCAGGTCCGAGAGCCGGTCGATCTTGCGGTCGGTCGCCCGTCGCAGGAAGTCCTGCATCGTCGTCCGCGTCCGCGCCGCGAGCTGGACGATCCGGGCCCGGTCCTCCTGGGCGAACTCCCTCTGGACATCACCCTCAAACAGCTTTGCCAATTTGTCTTGACATTGCTTCTGCTCGACTTTCAGGGCAACGATCTCCGCATCAAGGCGCTTGGCTTCACTATCCAAAGTGGAATGGTGCGCGGTCGCGATCTTGAACTGCTCCACGACCTGGCCGATCTCTTCATCCTTGGGTGCCGCCTCGATCCCTCTTTCCAGGTCATCGAGACTCTGGCGGAGACTCCCGTGCGTCTCGATCAAGGCTTCCGCTTCCCGCCGCAGCTCCTCGAGCCGGTGGCTGCTCAGGTGGTGGAGCTGGGCGTGGGCCGGCTGGGAGAGCGAGAGCCGCGGCTCGGCCCCCATGGCCGCTTGCCGCTCCCGGCGGTCACTCTCGAGATACGCTTGCGCCAGCTCGATCATCCTGGCGGTGGCCCTCGCCAGGCGAAGCGTCTCGAGGAGAAGATCATCGCGCTCGGCCAGCAGATCCGCCACGATCGCTGCCTGGGCGGATAGCCGCTCCTGCAAGTCCTGGTGCTCCACGCGCTTCAAGAGCTCCGGCACCATGGCCAGGGGCAGCTCTCCGGCGGCAAGCTTCAGAAGCTGTGCTTCCGTCTCCCCGGCGCGGGTCTCGAGCTCCTTCTTACGCCCTTCCCGGATCTGGCGAAGCTCCCAGTACTTGCCCCCTGCGGCAGTGAACTTCCACTCGGCCGTCTGCTGAGCGGCTTCCGCCCGCAAGCGGTGGTTCTCCAGCGCGCCACGCTCATCGACCAGGCGGCGGATCCGGTCGCTCAGCTCCTTGGCCTGTCTCTCCAGCACCTCGACCTTCTCACGATGCCGCGCGGCTGCCCCTTCCTTCGCCTGCCGGGCCTGGATCACCGCGGTGTCGGCGATCAGCCGCTCGACGATATCCAGCCCCAGCAGCGATTTGATCGCCGCCCCCAGCGCCTGGCTGCTCGTCTCGTCCTCGGTCAGCGTGCGGATCTTCTCGGCGTCGAAGAAGAAGAGCTGGGAGATCTCCAGCGGGACGAGCTCCTCCACTTGCTGCGACCAGTTGTCAGAGTACCAGGCATCATACACGCCTTCCTTGAACACGCTGAGGATCTCCTTGAGTCTCCCCTCCCGGACGTGCCAGGAGCGCCTGACCTCGAAGTACGCGTCCTGCTCCTCGGCCACCGTGTGGAACAGCAGCAAGATCTCGGCGCCCGTCGCCGGGTCCATCCCCTGGTGGATCGATCGAGCCAGAAACTCCTCATAGGGCAAGTTCGACCGCTTGGAGCAGCGCGCCCGGACGCCGTAGAGCACGAGTTGGATCGCATCGAGTATCGTCGTCTTACCCGCGCCGTTGACCCCGCCGAAGAGCACAATCGGCCTGCCCGGCCCCGCCGATTTCGTCGGCGCAAGATCGAGTACCTGCCGACCCTTGAAGAGCCCGAAGTCGCGGAGGGTAAGCTGCTGTAGAATCATGAAGCGGCGTCTTTTTCACGAGGCCCGAAACCCAATACCGTTGAATTAGCAATAACACACTTGACCGAAGGAAATACGGGCTCCCTCTCCCCT
>JBAUOX010000266.1:0-4547 GCA_049579985.1 Isosphaeraceae bacterium
TACTGCATGGGCGCGGCCGGGGCTCGATCCAGTTTGGTCAGGATCTGGAGCAACCGGTCGATCTCGCTGTCGGTGCCGATGCTGATGCGGAGACCCGCCGGATAGCCCGGATAGCTCATCAGGCGAACGAGAACCCGGCGCTCCTTGAGCTGCTCGAAAGTCTGCCTGGCGGGATGGCCTCCCGTCGCCCAGACGAAGTTGGCCTGGCTGTCCGGTACAGTATAGCCCAGGTCGCGCAGGGCTGCCGTCAACCGGCGGCGGGTGGCCACGACCTTGGAGCGAGTCAGGCCCAGATAGTCCTGGTCCTCGAGCGCGGCGGCGCCCGCCGCCAGGCTGAGGGCGTCGCAGTTGTATGAGTCTTTGACCTTGACGAGCTGATCCACTATCGCGGCATGGGCGACCAGGTATCCCAGGCGAATTCCGGCGAGGCTGTAGCCCTTGCTGAAGGATCGTGTGACGATCACGTTGGGGTGGTCGCGGACCAGGGAGATGCAATGCTCCTCGGCAAAGTCGGCGTAAGCCTCGTCAACGACCAGCGGACAGCGGAGGGCACAGGCAAGCTCTGCCACCTGGTGCCGGGACAGCGAGGTGCCGGAGGGACTGTTGGGGTTGGCAAGGTACACCAGCTTCAGGTCGGGCTGGTCGAAATCGGCCGGGTTCAGCGTCCATTCGGGAGTGTAGGGCACCACGTGCTCACGGCCGTCTTCGAGGCGTATCAAGGTGGAGTAGAGCAGATAACTGGGAGTCGGATAGGCGGCCAGGTCGCCTTGTCCCACGAATGAGCGCGTCAGGATGGTCAGGAGATCGTCCGAGCCGTTGCCGGCGAGGATCATGTCAGGCTCGACCCCGTGCAAGGCGGCCGCTGCGCGGCGGAACCCGGTGGCCACCGGATCGGGGTAAAGCCGCAGCCGGTCGGTCAGGGCACGGGACAGGGCCTCCAGCACGCGAGGAGACGGTGGGTAGGGATTCTCGTTGGTGTTGAGCTTGATGTATCCGCCGCCCTGGGGCTGCTCGCCAGGCACGTAGCCGGCCAGCCGGACAATGTGCGGTCGAAACGAGGAGGTCATTCCTGGGAGCCACTCCAATCCAAGCAAGGGTCGTGCGGTTCACTCCGATGGTGCCAGTGCGGCCAGCTCGGCAAGTGGGCCGTCGTCGATCCGATAGACCGTCCAGTCCTCCAGCGGCCGCGCACCCAGACCGCGGTAAAAGCCGATCGCGGGCGAATTCCAGTCCAGCACGGCCCATTCCAGCCGGCCCAGGCCACGGTCCATTGCGAGCTTCGCCAGCTTCGCCAGCAGGGCCTTGCCGATGCCCCGGCCCCGATGCACGGGTCTGACGTAGACGTCTTCCAGATAGAGCCCCGGCTGACCGCGAAACGTGGAGAACGTGGGAAAGAATAGGGCGAATCCCGCTGGCTCGCCGTCGATCTCCGCCACAATCGCCTCGGCATAGGGACGCGGTCCGAACAGGTGGTGGCGAAAATCCTCCGGGGTGGCCCGGGCGAACTGCTCCAGCTTCTCATAGACGGCCAGCTCGTACACCATGTTCGCGATCGTCGCCGCATCCGCGGGCCTGGCCGGCCGGATCGAGAACGCCGGCTGCGATCCCACCGCCATGTCGAGCACGGGAATCGCATCGCCAGAGGCAGGGGACTCGGCGCCGGCCATCGCGTCCTCAACCTGGGAACTGGGAAGGATCGGAGAGGCGGACATCGACACTGAAGCGGTGCGCCGAGAGCCCCTCGATGTCGGCGAGCCGGCGGACGTCGGGGGCCAGCCGGGCCAGGCCGTCGCGCGTGACCGAGATCAGGCTCGAGTGCTTGAGGAAGTCATTGGCGGACAAGCCGGACGCCCACCGCGCGGTCCCTCCGGTGGGCAGCACGTGTGATGGCCCGGCCGCGTAGTCGCCCACGGCCACGGGTGTGTGGTGACCGAGAAAGATCGCCCCCGCGCTTGTCAGGGCGGGGAGCAATCTGCGCGGTTCGCTGATCGAGATGTGCAAGTGTTCGGGGGCGAGCAGGTTGGACAGCCTGACCGCCTCGGCCTCGTCGCGTACCTGAATCAAGGCGCCGAACCGCGCCAGGCTGTCGCGCGCCAGGTCGCCTCGGCCGAGCCAGCCGAGCTGCTCGTCAAGAGCGACGGCAACCCGGTCGATCAGCGAAGGTTCCCAGGTCAAGAGGATGCTCACACCCGGCGAGTGCTCGGCCTGGCTGATCAGGTCGGACGCCACATACCGGGGATCTGCCGATGCGTCGGCGATCAACACAACTTCACTGGGCCCGGCGATGCTATCGATATCGACCTCTCCGTAGACCTGCTTCTTGGCGAGTGCGACGAAGAGGTTGCCCGGGCCGACAATCTTGTCCACGGCCGGAACGCCCTCGACACCGTACGCCAGCGCGGCAACTGCCTGAGCGCCGCCGATGCGGTACACTTCGGTCACGCCCAGGGCGTGGCAGGCCGCCAGCAGGTCCGTGTTGTACCCGCCGAACCGTGTGGGAGGCGCCACGACGGCGATCTCCGCCACGCCCGCCGCCTGCGCCGGGACCACCGTCATCAGGAGCGTCGAGGGATAGGCCGCGGCCCCGCCGGGAATGCAGACGCCAACCCGTCGCAGTGGAACATACCGCACTCCCAGCTCGATTCCCAGCGTGGGCTCGATCCAGACGTCTCGGTTCAGGATTGCCCGCTGGTACGCCAGGATGTTGGCGCGGACGTTTTCCAGGGTCTGCAAGTATCCGGCATCGGCAGACTCATGAGCGCTCTCCAGCTCGGCCCGGGAGACCCGCACAGTGCCCGGCTCGAGCGCGACCCCGTCGAGCCGGCGGGTGTAGTTGAGCACGGCCGCCAGCCCCCGCGCGGCGACGTCGGAGCAGATTCTTTCCACCACCTGGACGGGAGTCAGCGGCTCACCGAAGGCAGCGATCGTGCGGGCGCGTCCCTCCGGAGTGACCACGTTGCCCCTGGGGCTGAGCTCGCGCCGGAGCTCGACAATCGCCGCGAGGGCGTCACTGCTGGCACAGTCAATCCGGCGGATGCTCAAGCTCAACGGAGGTCTCGCGCTACGAGGACGGGCCAATGTGGCAGGCCGTTACTCATCTATAACCTCTCGCCGCCCCTGGCTGCAACCGGCATGCACGGGACGTCAGGACCGTTTCATTCCCGGATTGGGGTTGATCCTGATCTTGATACCGGTCTCTTTCCCCCGGCTTCTCTCGTCCTCTTCCTCTTCGTTGAAGACTTGAGTGGAGCGAAAGGATCTACCGACGTTCTTCAGGCTGACCGGGATTCAGGCGATGCGGGCCCGCTCCAGTCGGGCCACGAAGTCGGTGTGCTCGGGGGAGTTCAGGCCTTGCTGGACCATGGCGAACACCGCATTGACGTCGCCTCGCATCAAGGCGGCCGGATCGAGCCAGAGGCCGGAAAACACCGTACTGCGCAGGATGCCGTCGGCCTCCGGATTGAGAGGCTTGTAACGTTCCTCGTGTAGCACGAACCAGTCGATCTGCCGATCGAGGACGCGCCAAACCACATATTCGCGGGCGCCATTACGCCGGTAAGCCTTGAGCTTATCCCCGAGGTCGTAACTGGCGCTGCTGGAAGCGACTTCGGCGACCAAGTCGGGCGCGCCCTCGATATAGTCTTTTTCCCCGATCCGCACCCGGCCCCCATGCTCCGGCTGAATGAAAAGGAGGCAATCAGGTTGAGGCATGTTGTCCAGGTCAAGTCGCACGGTGCTGTTGTCACCCACCTCGACACCCGGCGTACTCCCCTCGTACGCGCACAGCCAGAAATTGAGATGGGAATGCTGCCTTCCATGATACCTCTGTCGGACCGGTGAAGGCATGTGAACCACCCCTTCGATCAGCTCGGCTTTCTTCAGCTCAGGCATCGCTTCGTACCGCCGTTCGAACTCGGCACGGGTCAGGCGGTCGCCGTTCTCGAGCGGCGGGATGGCACCGTTGCTAGGTGCCTCGGTCGGCTCGACGGGTATTGCACGCGGAGTTGACATGGCCATGGGATCGGCCTCCGGAACGCCGGATTCTCTCGAAGAAATCGCGCTGACCATCATACGCGGTTTGGGGCCGGCCCGGCAACGCGGGCCGTGCCATGAACGCGACACTCGGAAGAGGTTCAAGACGTGGGTTTCGTGCTCTGACCCGGCCCTGCGTGGGTGGCTCGTTCTCGGTCGTTCGCCAAGGAAAGACCTCGGGACGAGCGACGGGACCACCAAGGACGAGTGCGGAGAGGGCCCAGCCGTCGCGTGAAAAGCGGGGCTGGCAGACTGTGCCTGAGAACCCTTCGAACCTCAGCAGCTCCTCGCCCGTCGCAACGTCCCAGAGCTTAAGGGCAATACCGTTGAATTAGCTGTAAGATACGTCCGGAACAGGGCTTCCAATTATTCCCCCCTTACGAAGGGGGGATACAGGGGGTTCCTGGGCGAGGCGATCCCGCGGGCCTCGGCCGGAAAATCACCCCCCCTACCCCCCCTTCGCAACTGATCTTTGGCCACAACTTTTTTCAGACGTAAACTGCATTGCCCTTTAG
>JBAUOX010000267.1:0-7299 GCA_049579985.1 Isosphaeraceae bacterium
TTCCCGGCCGCTTCGCCATGAGCATCCTGGATGCAGGTTGGTCCTACCTTGTCTCCCGCCTCGCGCACAAGGCTGAAAGTGCTGGCCGCGAAGTGGTCAAGGTCGATCCGGCCTACACGTCCAAGACGTGCTCGGGTTGCGGTGCACGCTTCGAGCATCTTACGCTCTGGGATCGCTGGGTTGAGTGCGATTGCGGCGTGTCCCTGGATCGGGACCACAACGCCGCAATCAACGTGTTCCAAAGGGGCGGGAATGAGCCCTTGGGCGCCAAGCTCGGCAATGGCCGGGTTTGCCCAGAAGCTGCCCCACTTTAGTGGGGGCAGAGTGTTCACATGGATGATTCGGCTCAGAAATTCCTTCGCCGCGGAGCCCGTCGCATTCAGGCGACGGAGGAGCGGCGTTCCACGGACATTAAAAGATCTAAACATAGTTGACTGACCGGATGTTGGCCGGTACAGTCAACCCGTCGAATGCATCCTCTAACCCGGGAAAGCCGGGAGAGCAGGCGACCAGTCCAAGTCCTGCCTTGGCGGTGCATCGGTGGCGTCCCACAGTGGGACTCGGCCAGGACAGCCCAGGTAATGCCACCCAACGGCTCGCGGTGAGCATCGACAGGAACCGCATGGGGGGATACCCCTGAGCTAAGATCTCGGGATGCCATGGCTACGGCTGTGGGTTCGGCCTTCGCGACCCTCCCAGGGATAAAGCCGTCCGCCTTCAGGCGACGGTTGCATTACTAACAGCGGTTGGTCCGATCGATCGCGAGGCCTGCTCATGGGACGGTCGGTAACGTTCGATCACACGGCCGATCTTGGCCTGAGGATTTACGCGACGGATCTTGCCGATCTCTTCCGCACAGCCGCCGAGGCTCTCTTCGACATCATCGTGACCAATCGAGATCAGGTCGAGCCGCTGCAGAGTGAACAATTCCAGCTCGCCGCGGATTCAACCGACGCGTTGCTGCTCGATTGGCTGAACGAGCTGATCTTCCGCTCCGAGACCGGGCACCTCGTCTTCGGCCGCTTCGACGTCAGCGTTGATGCCGACGGCCGGTCGCTGACGGCACGAGTTCATGGCGAACCGATCGACCCCCAGCGGCATGGCCTGGACCATGAAGTCAAGGCGGCCACTCATCATGGGGTACAACTCGTTCACGATCAAGATGGCTGGATGGCCGAGTTGATCCTGGACATCTGAGCGGCCACCGAGCCAGATCAGTTCCGAGGCAGTTGCGGGCTATGCCAGAGTTTCCACGGCCAGCTCGTGCCGACGCAAGAATTCCTCAGCCTCGGAGCGGTCGAAGACCCCCGCGGTCGTTCCCACGGCCCGCACGCAGCTCGCACCCACGGCGCTCGCGAGCTTCAGGCAGTCCAGCTCGGATCGATCTTCCAGCAGGCCGACGATGTAGCCGGCGTTGAAGGCGTCGCCGCCGCCGGATCCGTCCACGAAATCCACGGGGTAAGCACCGACCCTGAGACTCTGCTCATCGGAGACCGAGATCAGGCCGCGATCTCCCCGCGTGATCACCACACGGCGGGCGCCCATGTCATGAAAGATCCGGGCCTGGCGAACCGGGTCTTCCTCGCCCAGGATCAGCGTGGCCTCGTCGGTGTTGGGAACGAAGACGTCGGTGTGCGGCAAGACGGTGCGCAGAGCTTCCAGATAATTCCCGGGTCCCGGTGTGGCCACGTCCAGCAGCGTCCTGGTTCCGGACTTGCGGGCCCGGGCGAAACGCTCGGCAAGGCCACCGGCGTCGAGCTCTGGTAGGATGAGGAAATAGCCGATATGCAGCACGCGGGTGGGAGGATCGAGAACCTGGTCGATGTCCGCGGAAGTGAATTCGAGGTTGGCTCCCACGGAGTGAATGAACCGCCGATCCTCGCCTCGCACGTTGACGATCAGCGTCTGGCTGGTCGCGCGGCGCGGGTCGATGCGCAGGGCCTTGACGTCCACGCCGTGAGCCACCAGGGTTTCGGTGGCGAAACGTCCAAAGATGTCGTCGCCGACACGGGCGCAGAGGGAGACGCCGACGCCCAGCCTGGTGAGGTCCACGGCGGTGTTGGCGGCTCCGCCGCCGATGTTGAGAACAAGCTGATCGACAGCGACGAGCTCCCCCGCGCGAGGCAAGCGAGCGATCGGCGGCGTCAGATGATCGACGACCACCATGCCCGCGCAGGCGACCACGGACAAGGCGGCGGAAGAAACTGCAGCTTTCGGAGGACTTGGCATGGACACGACTGTCGATTCCCCGCACGGGAGGGCCGCCGAACTGCTGGTCTCACCGCAGGGAAACATGCGCGACGGCTGACGACACGCCGATCACGAGGGTTTTTCCGCGGAGGCGACAACGGGGTTGGGGTGGGCCCGGGAAACGGCATCTTGCCCGTTTGCGCACTCCCGCTTGCCGATCAGACCAGCGATCTCCGGTTCGGTCAAGACCTCGCGCTCGATCAACGACTCGGTGAGGCGCTCCAGCTCGTCGCGATGCTCGTCGAGCAGCCGGTAGGCGTGCTCGTCGGCCTCACGAAGAATGCGCGCGACTTCCTCGTCGATGATCTGCTGCATGTATTCGGAATGGTCGCGCGGCTCGGCCATCTCGCGCCCCAGGAACGGGTGCTCGGACATCGACTTGAACGAAACCGGCCCGACGCGCTCGCTCATTCCCCACTGGGCCACCATCTTGCGGACGAGGCGGGTTGCTTGTTCAAGATCCATGGCGGCACCGGTGCTCAGATCGTCGTAAATCAGGCGCTCGGCCGCACGGCCACCCATGAGGGTGTAGAGCTTGGCCTTGATCTGGCTCTCGTTATGGCTGATGCGGTCTTCCTCGGGCATGAACTGGGTGACGCCCAGAGCCCGGCCGCGGGGGATGATGGTCACCTTGTGAACGGGGTCGGACCGCGGCGTGAGCCAGCCGACGAGCGCATGACCGACCTCGTGATAGGCCGTGGCTCGCTTGTCCTTGTCGGTGATGACCTCTTCCCGCTTGGCCCCCAGGATCACCTTGTCGAGTGCCGCATCGAGGTCGGCGGCGTCGACGGCCTGCTTGTCTTCGCGGGTTGCCAGGAGCGCGGCCTCATTCACGAGGTTGGCGAGATCGGCGCCGCTCATCCCCACCGTGCTGCGGGCGATCTTGTCGAGATCGACGTCGAGCGCCAGGGGGACGTTCCGGGTATGGACCTTGAGGATCTCCAGACGTCCCTTCTTGGTCGGCAGATCGACCGTGACATGACGATCGAACCGGCCTGGCCGAAGCAGGGCAGGGTCGAGCACGTCGGGGCGATTGGTTGCGGCCAGAACGATCACGCTTTCGCTGGGGGAGAAGCCGTCCATCTCGGTCAGGATCTGATTCAGGGTCTGCTCCCGCTCGTCATGACCACCGCCCAGCCCGGCGCCTCGGACCCGGCCGACGGCATCGATCTCGTCGATGAACAAGATGCACGGACTGTTTTCCTTGGCCGTCTTGAACATGTCGCGAACGCGGCTGGCACCCACGCCAACGAACATCTGGATGAATTCCGAGCCCGAGATCGAGTAGAAAGGCACGCCGGCCTCACCAGCGACTGCCCGCCCCAGCAGCGTCTTGCCGGTGCCCGGCGGACCGACCAGCAAAACCCCCTTGGGAATGCGGCCGCCAAGCCGCTGAAACTTCTCCGGGTTTTTCAGGAACTCGACGATCTCATACAGCTCGCCCTTGGCGTTCTCGAGCCCGGCAACCTCCTCGAACGTCGTTCGCTGCTTCGACTTATCGTGCCGTTTGGCCGGGCTCTTGACAAAGCTGCCAAGAATTCCGCCGTCAAACTGGTCACGTGCTCGCCGCATCATCAGATAGATGAATCCCAGAAACAGAATCGTCGGCAGCAGGAGCATCAGCCAGACCAGCCCATTGGCCGAGTTCGCCGGATTGGTCTCGATCCGGACCGGATCGGTGGCCTTGCTGGTCCCCTCCCGCAGCTTTTTGATGATTGGATCGATCGACTGGTCCGACGGGAAATAGGTGATGAACTTGTGCACCATCACGCTATTGGGGGACGTGCCGCTCTGATACGGCTTGTCCTCACGCAGCTCGCCGCGGATCTCGTTGGCCTGGACCGACATTTTCTTGATATTGTTGCCCTCGACCTGGTCGAGAAACCACGGATTGTAGTCCACCGCGGTCTCGGGCTTGGGCATGAACAGGTAGAAGATGATCGCGAAACCGCCGATCAAGAGCAGCCACAGCCAGGGGGGGGTAGGAGACCCGCCGGAACCGTTTGACTTTCGCCCACTCGGTGTGGGCCGACGCGACGTCTCCTGTTGCGGCGGTCGATTCTCCATGCGATCTCACTCAATTCCCGACGGCAAGTAGGTAAGTCTCAGCGTCATGCTGCATTTCAGCTCAGCGCGGCACGTTCCTCGTCGCACAACGTCAGCCGCACTAGAATTGTAGCGAAGATTCTCCAAAAATTCAGGGGGAAAGTCATGAACCTGGGTCACTCCCGAATTCCTGGTAAGTTGCATGCATGTGGGCGGCAGGAACACGAGCAACGACCAGGCCCTCCGAGGGCCTTGTCGTGAGACCCGGACGAACCGCGCTGGAAGCGATCCTGAAGGGCTGTGGAATCTTCCTGACCTCGGATCAGATTGACTTGCTCTGGAGCTATCACCAGTCGCTCCGGACCGCGAACGACCGGCTCAATCTAACGCGGATTCACAATTTCGAGAACATGGTTCTGAAGCATTATGCCGACAGCTTGCTGGTCCTGAAGTACCTCGAGCTTCCCTCGCCGCTGATCGACATGGGTTCGGGGCCGGGGCTGCCCGGCATTCCGCTGGCGATCGCCCGTCCCGAAACCCGGATGATCCTGGCCGAACCGCGCGGTGGACGTGCTGAGTTTCTGAGCGAGGTCTGCACCCAGCTCGGGCTCAGGAACGTCGAGATCTACGCGCACAAGGTGGGCTCGGACTATCCAGGAAGGGTTTCCGGCGTCATCACCCGCGCCGTGGGTACCATCTCCCAGAGCCTCGAGCGCGTGGCCGCGTGCCTGGCTCCGGGCGGCCGGATGATCTTCATGAAGGGCCCGGACTGCGACCCCGAGATCGAGGCGGCCGGGCAGACGGCAGCGGAGTTTTTCCGGCTTGCCGCCGATCATGACTATCGAATCCCCGGCACACCTCATCAACGTCGCCTGGTGATCTACGAGCGGCTGGCCACCGAGGCGCCCGTCAGCCCACGGGGACCGGCGAGGAGTCCCGGGCTCGACAGACCCCGGCGCGAGCTGTCGAGCGAGTCGAACCCGAGCTTTCGGCTCTTTCGCGGCCTCCTGACCGGCCGGGGCGTCCGCAAGCACGGCCAGGCGCTGATTGCCGGTCCACGGATCATCGCCGAGGTTTGCGATCAGTTTCCTGGTCGGGTCCTGGCCTGGATCACAGACGACAGTCAATCGCCGCCTGCGGACGAGACGGTCGAGTGGTATCGCCTGAGCAAGCCGCTTTTCAAGGAGCTCGACGTCGCGGGGACGAATTCGCCCCTGCTGCTCGTCAGCGTTCCACCGCTGCGGGCCTGGTCGGACGATGAGCCCTGGCCGGAGGGCTGCACCCTGTTCATCCCATTCCAGGACCCCGAGAACGTGGGCGTCGTGATCCGCTCGGCCGCGGCCTTTGGTGTCGCGCGGGTCGTCCTCCTCAAGGAATCAGCGCACCCCTTTCATCCCAAGAGCAGCCGCGCAGCGGGCACCGCGCTCTTTCAGGTTCCCCTGCACGAGGGACCGTCGATCCAGGAGCTGGCCTCGCGGCAGGTTCCGCTGATCGCACTGGATAATTCGGGCCCGGAGCTGGACGAATCGCCCTTTCCATCCCGCTTCGGCCTGGTGGTCGGCGTCGAGGGGCCAGGATTGCCCGAGCGACTGCGCCTGGGACAGCGGCGGCGGATTCCTATCGCCTCAGCGGTCGAGTCGCTCAACGCCGCAACGGCCGCGGCTGTCGCCCTTTATGCCTGGTCGCGGCAGCGGGCCGCGGGGCCGTGAAGCGAAAGCGCGACGTGAATCCCCTTTCACAACCTGTCCGCTTTGCCAATGAATTCTCCAGCGCCAGGCGAACTCCGTCGAGAATGCAAACGACGCCGGGGAAGTCGCTTACAACAAGCCTGAAGCGCAAGCGAAGGGCATTTAATGATATGTATTTTCAAACGCCATTCGCTTGCGCTTCAGGCTTGTGAGCTCGGTTCCTGCGGACTCGGACGGGAAGTCAGGAGCTCCGACCCGGCGCTATCGCACTAATTCGCCACTCACCACTCGCCACTATTTCTTCGCCTCGCCGACGATGTGGGGCAGTTCGGGCAGGATGATCCTGGTCATGGCCAGCTCGACCGCGGCGCGGGAGCCGGGCATGACCAGGATCGGTACGCTGCCGATCAGCCCACCGACCGCGCGGCTGAGGATGCAGGCGGGGCCGATCTGGGCGTAACTCAGCATCCGGAACAGCTCGCCGTAACCCGGCAACGGCCTTGTTACGAGGGAGCAGACCGTCTCGAAGGTCTGGTCCCTGGAACTGATTCCGGTTCCCCCGGTCACCAGAATGGCATCGACATTCGCTCGCGAGCTCAGGTCCAGCAGAATTGGTCTCATCTGGTTCGGCTCATCGGCGACGATCAGGCGCTCGACGATCCGATGGCCGGCAGCTTCCGCGAGCGAGACGATCAGGGCCCCGGAGATGTCCGACTCGAAGGTCCGGGTGTCCGATACGGTCATGACCGCCAAATCGAGTGACGCGGGCGCGGACTGGCGATGTTCCGTGACAGCCTGGCTCATGGAGAGTTCCCCAAACGAAGAATCCTCGTGATCCAATTCAGCCGGACTTTCCAGTGTAGCATGATACCGGTGCTGACAGACGGTAGGTGGCCGACGGCACAGGGCCGTTTCATTCTCGGAGGAGGACACGCAGTGTGCGGCTCTTCTTGAGCTTTTGGGTGCAATGACTGGCCTTCAAATTGGTTAAGCGTAGCGTCACAAAATCCTTGTGCAAATTTGTCACCTAACTTTTGTGAGTATCCTCCAGGTAGCGAATGCGAATGAACCGGTCCGGTCGGCGATTTCGCGCTCGCAAATGGTTGCTAATGCGACCTTTGGTCGCGCGTTCGTCGGGATCGTCGCTGTTGTCCAAGATGTTCTGTTGAATGTCGCTGAAGATCGTCCCGGCTGGGTTCTCGTCCGGACTCCCTTTGGGCATGCTCGTCCAGTGCAACCGCAATTGCCGCATCGTCCGCCGCGTCATCCGCGCCTTGATGGGATGCGCCGGATCGCGATCCAAGCCGATCCGCAC
>JBAUOX010000268.1:0-18825 GCA_049579985.1 Isosphaeraceae bacterium
GCATCCCACGGGCAAACCTGGGCGCAGTGTTTGCAGCCAATGCAACGGTCGAGGTCAATGTCGCAGAAGGCTTGCAAACCTGGATATTCACCAGGGCTCACCTTGTAGATGCAGTCCACCGGGCAAACTTCAATACAGGCCTCGCAGCCGGTGCAACCGTCCGCGTGGATGACGGCCAGGATCTTGGGTATGACCTTGCGCGGTTTGCCGGCCAGGGACGGTGCGGCCATGTGTCTTGGATCTCCAGAGAAATTAGCAGTCGGTAATCCGCCTCGAGCTTGACCGCCAGCACAGCGCGATCGCGCTCGAGCCGCAACTATTTGCAATCCTGACCCATTGTAGCTGACCAGGAACCTCGACGCGATGCAGCAGATCGGCTGTCGCACTTGATCGATAATGATTATCGTTAGGCTAGGGGTCAGGGTCAAGAAAAACTGCGGATTCGTTCGCTTTGCTCTCGTCGAGCTTGGAGGCCACGGCCGGCTGTGCGGAGCGCTCGTCCGGCCCAATAGCCTTCTTTGAAAGGAAAAGGCGTCAAGCACCTCATAGCTAAAGCTAGGGGCTTGGAGGACTAGGGTGCTCGCCACATCCGAAACACCGAGTTAAACGCGAGACTAGCTTGGCCAAGGTCCGTCGTAAGACGGGCCGTCATCGGAATGCGCCGGTCGCGGTGCTGGGGGGGAGGATGGCAAACTCCCCGGCTCGATGGCGCCTCGCCTGCTCGACGTAGTGCCGCCAGATCCGGTCGATCCGCGCCCGGGCTTTCTCATCGACCTGGCGAACCACTTTGGCCGGTGATCCGACCACGAGCGACCCGGGGGGGACTTCCATCCCTTCGAGCAAGAGAGCGCCCGCTCCCACCACCGACCCGGTGCCGACCTTGACCCGGTTGAGCAGGATCGCGCCCATGCCGATCAAACATTCATCCTCGACGACACAGCCGTGCAGGATGACGCGGTGGCCGACGGTGACGCGATGGCCGACCAGGCAGGGGATGCCCGGGTCGGCGTGCACCATCGTGAAATCCTGCACGTTCGTCCCTTCGCCGATGCGTATCCGCTCGGTATCTCCCCGGATGACCGTGTAATACCAGGCGCTGGAGTCGGCTCCAATCTGGACGTCTCCCAGAACAATGGCGCCGGGCGCGATGAAGCTGGCTGGATGGATCACGGTAGGCAAGGCTTGTGTTCCCGGGGCGCCTCGGGTGCGCGTCAAGTCGATCGCCGTCGTATTGTATCAGAGATCCTCCCCGAGTCGACGCCTTGTCGGACCGGACGGAGGGACGACAACGAAATGAGGCAGGCCTGGAGCCAACTTGTTATGATCAGGTCAGGATAGAGTCTTGCCCGCGACGGAGAAGCAGTCATGCCGAACGAAGAAACTTCGCCCTCCCTGAAATCTCCCGAAGCCAAAGGCCGCGAGTCCCTCCTCAGCTTTCGTGATTTCTTGAAGGCCAAGGCCGACGAACTGGGCGTGCGAGACAGGCATCGTCGCCGAGGAGAATGGCTCGGGGCCATCCACCGCCTCCTTGACCAGATTCGAGACTGGCTGCGCGAGTCCGATCCAGAAGGCGTGCTCGATATCGAACCGTATGAGGTCTCTCGAACCGAACAAGATCTAGGAACATACGACGCACCAGCATTGAAGATCCGACTCGGGGCGGGAGAGGTCGATGTTCGACCGATTGGACGAGAAGTCCCATTCATGGCCATTCGTGGCGCCTCAGGCGACGCCACGGAATTCTCAGGCCGCGTCGATATCACGGATGGATATCGGAAATACAATCTTTACCGAGAAATCAATCAAGGTAAAGACCTGTGGCAAATCAGCGATGAGCGAAACAGGTTTACCTACTTGAACGCTGAATCGTTCGAACGGATCCTTCAGGATCTCCTGTCGTGATCCGCTCACTTGAGGACGCTTGGCGCTGGTGCGAGGCCGTGAGTGATCTCGTCGGGATGATGGATCGTGTGGCGAGACGCTACTTCCTCCCCGAGCTTGGAAAGCAGACACTGGAAGAAACCTTGCACCGGGATGACAAATTACTTGAGTCGGCCACGATTCGAGATCTCGCAAAGCGAGTTACAGAAGATCTCGATGACCTGGCCGTTCTGCTGCTGTTCTCAGTCTTCGAAGCCACTGTGAGGGATCGGACGCTCGAGGAGATGGATCGGGAATTGGAAAAACCGCCACGTCACCTCGTGCTCAAGAAGGCTGTGGGCGATGCAAAGGATACTATCGAACATGGGAGTTTCGGTCGCCTTACCGAATCCGACAAGGCTCTCGATCCTGATCTCAGAACCAAGGTTGACCAGGTAAGGCACTACCGCAACTGGGTTGCTCACGGTCGTCGTGGAGCGGCGAAGAACAACGTTGATCCAAAAGGAGCTAGAGCAAGACTTGAGCAATTTCTCAGGTTGCTGGATGCGAATTCTGCGGGGGCAGCGGCATCTCTATTGGTCGATCCGATAGCCCAACCGGCGGAGAGCCCGCACCCCGGGCCGATCGTGGACGATTGATGGAGACACTCGGGAACAGCCAAGGAGGGAAACAGTTCCTGACACCCGCCAGATGGTGCGCGCAGTCCTCAGCGTCCACGACCGCTCGGAGCCTCCGAGCGGTCCGATCCTGGGTAACCGGCCCAGACGGGCTCACCCGGGCCACGCTCCTTGCCCAGACGCGCGCACCATCTGGCGAACGCCTACCGATCCTGCACCTGCTGGGCATCGATCATACCCGGCTGACCTACATGTTCCAGGGGCGAGACTTCCGCCTCACCGACGTGCACGGTCGGGTTGTCCAGCCGATCCTGGCCTGAGTGATCACTCAGACGAGCGGCACGCTGTCCAGTGTCGCCGCTTGCCGGATGAAGTAGCGCTTGACGGGAGGGGACATCAGGTAGATCGACAGCAACGCGTAGAGCAAGATCACGATCAGCCCCCCCCCGATCCTCTGCCAATCGAGCCGATCCGTGATCGGCTTGATTTGCACGTCCTCGTCGTCCAGCGAGTGGGGATTGTCCTTCTTGTTAACCCTGACAACGACGGCTTCCTGATCGGCGAATGTGGCCTGGTAGATGGGCAAGGCGATCAGGGACATGGCGTCGACGAAGACGCCGAGGGTGAGCGCGAGCATGAGGTATTTGACCGACCGGCCGATGAGGAACTGAATCGCTCCATAGATGCCGAAGGCCGAGACCAGGGCCAGGCAGAGCCAGCCGTACTGGGTCGAGCCAGCTTGCCCGCGCACCGACTGGATCAGAGAGAGAACCAAGAGGAGCAGGGAGGTCAGCCCGCACAAGAATCCAGTGATGGCGATATGGAGTGGGGGACCAGTTGCTGCTCGAGGGGGCGGCGGGACAAGATCATCATCGAGGCCGACGTGCATGCCGGTGTCCTGGTCGACACCACAGGCAGTGCAAATCGACATGCCCTTCGGGACGAACCCGCCGCAGCTCACACATCGGCGCGCCTGGGCACGAGCCTCGGCGCTCGTGGACTTCTTCTTGCGGACTGTCGGTTCCTGAAACAGAGCCTCGGCATCGCTCACGACCGGCTTCTTGCTTTCTACGGCCGACTTTTCGATCGATGCCGCGGTTCCGAGCGGGAGATCGAACAGGTCGCGCAGGTCTTTGTCCCCGGCCGGGACCAGCAAGTTGTCGTGGCTGGGAGGGCGCTTGGCGAGATCGCGCGAGGAGGCAAGGCCGGCATCGGCGACGCCGGCCACGGTTGACTCGGAGCTCGCGTCTTTTTCGGAGATCGCGAACTTGTGGCCGCACTTGGGGCACTTCATCCGCTTGCCCGCGCTCACGGCCGCCGGCAGGTTCAAGACAACCCCACATTTCTGACACAAGATGGTGCGCGGCATGATTCCGGTCGCCAGTTGCTTCGATTCCCTGTGTTCGCCCCGCTCGGTGGCCCCGAATCTCGACTCTCAGAAAGGTTGCAAGCTCCATTGTACCGGGGAAGCGGTGGAACCTATATCTTACCGATGTATCACGTATCAGCGACCGACAAAAGCAGTCACGATCGCGAAATTCGCGGAAAATTCAAACGGCGAGAGGATGATCGGACGAGATCCCCTTGAATCCCGGGGTGAGGCTCGGACGAGACCAGATCGACGCAACCTATCAGGTCGCCTCGCGCCGGGCTTGGCCTTCACCGGCGAGGGTGGCGGATTCCACGATCCGCTTAGTTGCTTCGTGCCGATAATCAAACATCTTCTTCAATTTCGAGTCCAGGAACCGAGCACCAAGAAACTCACCGATCATGCCCAGTGGGGGCCTGTAATCGACCTCGTCGCGGAGGAGGGTTCCCCCCCGGCCATCGTCAAGAAACCAATGGCGATGATACCAGTACGCAAAGGGACCGCGCACCTGGCGATCGGCGAACATCCGCCCTGGCTCGTACTCCGTGTGTTCGGCGACCCATTCCATGGCAAACGGGCCGACCTTGGTTCTCAAGACAGCTCGAGTACCCGGCGTCAGCGTGCCCGGCGACTCGACGACCGTGACCTTTTCCCAGGGCGGGGTCAGCTTTTCCAATGCTCCAGGACCTTCGTGAAAAGCGAAAACCACGCCCGGCGCTGCGGCAATCCGCGATTCCTTGACAAAATGGTGCATCGCGATGCGGATCGCTCCTCCGTATTCGGATCTCTCCTGCGTCGTTCGTCCCGTTCAGACCGGAGGCTCCTTATCTATTCTGGTTGCGAACCGCGGTGATGTCAAACCAGCGGCGGACCCATTGCCTTGTGTGGAGTCCGGCGTTAGCTTGAATTCAGTCCCCTGGTTTTGACGTCCGATGGCCGCCGAGACGGCCCTTCGAGGTCGCCGCGCTGGATCGTGCCGGCCGGTGTATCGCGCTTTGGCCTGGCAGTCTTGACTCTGGACCACCTGAGGGGCAGGTCCTCGGTTCAACCCTCCAGCGTCGCGGCCCTCGGGGGTCTTGCCACCCTGCCTTGACCATCCGCTCGAACCGGTCGTCTACCCACGTTCCGCGGTTCAGGAGTGTCATCGTTGAAGAAAAACGTAGGCGCTCGCCAGTTGGTGCGCGCGTCTGGGTAGGTTGCAGCGGTTGCGCACCGTAAAATGGGCCACCCGCCCCACGTCCTGGCGCACCAACTGGCGAGCGCCTACGTTTTTTTTCATCTTGGGCGGGCCGAGAGCTACGCTTGAAATGGAAAAGTCGAGATAGGCAGTGCTTGGCAACCTGCCCCGATCACGAGGTTCGCGAAATGAGACGACGCATTGCGTTTGCCGCTCTACTGCTGTTGATGCTCGGTCAGCCGATGAACGCCATGGCCGGCCAGGAAGTGGTGGAGGACGTACGGCATGGCCTTCCGCCCTCAGGTAGCCGATTCGTGCCAGACCCCGTCCACGACCGTGCGCGTCAGGATGAACTCGTCCGGCGCCCTGTGGCGAAAGACGACGAGGCTCGCGGGTTGGCCCGGTTCTAGTTCGGGTGGCGAACGCCCGAGCAGGAGTGCCGGGTTGCGAGTCACGGCGTCCAGGACCTCGGCGACCGGCCACGAGACGGCAGCCATCAGGTTGCCGACGCCGGTAGCCAGGGGCCGGTTCGAGCCTGCAAGGTAGGGCGTGCCGGCCACGACAATCCTGCCGGAGGGATCGACGTCCCACGGTCCGTAGGTCCCCGCCGGCAAGCCTGCCAGTGGGCTGGCGTCGGAGATCAAGATCACCCTCTCCGGTCCCTTGGCGCGGGCCAGCACCCGCAGCGTGGCGCAGTCGAGATGATGGACGGGCCATCGGCCGCCGTGTGGCCGAGGGCGATGACGACGCCCGACCGGCTGGCCCTGGCAATCAACTCCGGCGCGCCGGGCCGCTCCGGCGCCAGTGTCAAGAGGACGATTCGCCCCCCCGATGCGTCCTGGATCTCGTCGAAAAGGTCAATGTCGGGATCGCGAAGGGCATCGGCCCGATGAGCCCCCCGCTAGCCCTCGCTGTGCGACAGGAACGGCCCCTCCAGGTGGATGCCCAGTACCTTACTCGGGCCGTCTCCGGATCCGCTTCGCACGCCGCCGCGATGGTGCGCACGCCGTGCAGCATCTGCCCAGGCGGTGCCGTGATCAGGGTCGGACAGAGGCGGGCTGTGCCCAGAGACCCCTGGGTGCGGACGATCGCCACGACGTGCTCGACCGTCAGCTCCGGGCTGGAGAACGAGTGCCCCCATCGGCCGTTAAGCTGGATGTCCCAAAATGCCGGGCCGACCCAATCGTCATTCGGGCTCCTCTCCGCGGGGCCATCGAGCGGGCGGACCGCCGCGATGATCCCGTTCCGGATCTCGATCTCGATCCAGCTCGACGTCTTGAAGTCTCGCGCAACAATCACCACAGCCTGTTCACCCGGTCTGGGCGGGCCAACGGCTCGCACGCGCCACGCGGCGGCCACGGTCGTCTCCGGCTGGGCTCACGCACGGCTCGTCTCCCTCCGCTGCAGCGCGGCGCCCACGAAATCGCGGAAGAGCGGATGGGCCCTGGTCGGCTTGGATTGAAATTCGGGATGGAACTGAACGGCCAGGAACCAGGGGTGGTTGCGCAGCTCGACGATCTCGACGATGACGCCGTTGGGGCTGGTGCCCGTCGCGATCAGGCCGTGCTGCTCAAACGCCTTGCGGTACTCATTGTTAAACTCGTAGCGATGGCGATGGCGCTCACTGATCTGCTCGGCACCGTAAGCCCGCCGGGCCAGCCGGTCCGGCGCCAGCATGCAGGGCCACGCACCCAGCCGCATCGTACCCCCGAGTTGCTGGACCGAACGCTGGTTTTCCATCAGAGCGATCACCGGATGGTCGGTCGTCTTGTCGAACTCGGTGCTGTTGGCCTCATCCAGCCCAAGAATGCTGCGGGCGAACTCGATGACCGCGCACTGCATGCCCAGGCAGATGCCGAAGAAGGGGATCTGATTGGTCCGCGCGAACCGGATCGCCTCGATCTTGCCCTCGATTCCGCGCATCCCGAAGCCGCCCGGTACGAGGATTCCATCCACGCCGCCGAGCAGCGCCTCGGCGCCGCGGGCGCTGACCTCTTCGGCCTCGACCCGCACGACCAGCACCCGTGCCCGATGGGCGATCCCGGCGTGGTCCAGCGACTCGTAGACCGACTTGTAGGAATCACGGTGCTTCATGTACTTGCCGACGACCGCGATTCGGACCTCATGCTTGGGGTTCATGATCCGGTCAACCATCGCGCTCCATTGCGAGAGGTCCAGCGGGGCGGCGCGCAGCCCCAGCCGCTTGACCAGGATGTCGTCGAGCCCGTGCTCGACCAGGCTCAGCGGCACCTCGTAGATGCTGAACTGCTTGTCCCGCTCTTCGATCACGGCCTTCCGCTCGACATTACAGAAGAGGGCGATCTTATCCTTGTCGTCGGACGAGATCGAGACTTCGGTCCGGCAGATCAGGATATCCGGCTGGATGCCGATCTGCCGCAGGGCACCCACCGAGTGCTGGGTCGGCTTCGTCTTGAGCTCGGCCGCCGCCTTGAGGTAGGGGACGAGCGTCAGGTGAATGTACAGGCAATTCTCGCGACCCACATCGAGGGCGAACTGGCGGATCGCCTCCAAGAACGGCAGCCCCTCGATGTCTCCGACCGTGCCGCCGATCTCAGTGATCACCACATCAACGTCATCGGTGGCCAAGCGGCGTGTGGCCGCCTTGATCTCGTCGGTGACGTGCGGGATCACCTGAACCGTCTTGCCCTCGTAATAACCTTCGCGCTCGTTCTGAATCACCGACAGGTAAATCTTCCCCGTCGTGTAATTACAGTCCTTGGTCAGCGGCGCATGAGTGAACCGCTCGTAGTGTCCCAGGTCCAGATCGGTCTCGGAACCGTCGTCGAGCACGTAGACCTCGCCGTGCTGGTACGGGCTCATCGTCCCCGGATCGACGTTGATGTAGGGGTCGAACTTCTGCAGCCGCACCCGCAGCCCGCGCTGCTCCAGGATCATGCCGATCGACGCGCACGTCAGTCCCTTGCCGAGCGAGCTGACCACGCCGCCCGTCACGAAGATGTGCTTGGCCATCGCGTTACCTTTGCTTCATCCGTAAGGGCTGGTAAAAGCGTAGTATAACAGATCCGGCCGGAGGGCGAGACATCGACCAGCACCCGCTCCAAAGGCCTCGCTTTGACGCCAGATGCGAACTTGCACCGCCACGCAAGGACCAACCCACGACTCGCTCTGCGCTACGGGGCGACCCATATCGACTCGGTTCTGAATGGCGCGGCGAATGCGAAAGCAAAGGTGGCGGACTTGCTCTCGAATCCAGCGAGCGGACCTTGCGGCGGCTTGCCGCTTCTGCCATAACAAGAAAGTCCGGGCGGAGCGACGATGCTGCGCACTTCGGGCTGGCGCCTCTCGGTCTTTTTTGGTTGACCGGAACCTTCGCGTCCCTTCTCTCCGGATGGCGAGTCGGGATCGAGGCAGTGCGGCCGGACTTCGCTTGCATGCGGCTCATGGTTGATCGGAATCCACCTGCGGGAGTTTGCCCCGCCGAAACCCGGACTCAAATTGGTGACGCGATGCTGGGCAAGCTCGTCCTTCCTGAGATCCGAGAACTGATCGAGCTGGGCGACGACGACACGCTCCGCGATGTCGTGAACCGGTGGCACCCGGCCGACCTCGGCCAGGTGGCGTCGCAACTGAGCCCGGCTGAGCAACTTCGGGTGATGCGGCTGCTCGAGCCGCGGCTCGCCGCTGAGACGTTCGAATATCTCGACCTCGAGACACAGCTCGCCGTGCTGGGGTCGATCTCCGAGCAGGAGTCGGCGACCATCCTCAACGCGATGGCTCCCGACGACCGGACCGCGCTGCTGGCCGAGCTTTCTCCCGAGCAATCCGAGCGGCTGCTGGCGCTTCTCAATCCCGATCAGCGCGAGATCGCGCGCAGGCTGTTGACCTATGGTGAGAACAGCGTCGGGCGGCTCATGACGCCGGACTTCGTGTCCGTTCGCAAGGAGTGGACGCTCCGCCACGTGCTGGACCATGTGCGCGCCCACGGACGCGACAGCGAGACGCTCAACGTCATTTACGTTGTCAACGGCAACAATCGCCTGATCGACGACCTGCGAATCCGCGAGATCCTCCTGGCGCCCCTGCACGCCGTCGTGTCGGACCTCTGCGACAATCGCTTCGTCAGCCTGAACGCCACCGACGACAAGAAAGAGGCGGTCAAGGTCTTTCGCCAGTACGACCGCACGGTATTGCCCGTGATCGACAGCCACGGCCGGCTGGTCGGCATCGTGACGCTCGACGACGTGCTTGACGTGGCCGAGGAAGAAGCCACCCGCGAGATCCAGAAGTTCGGCGGTCTGGAAGCACTCGACGAGCCGTACATGAGCACGCCGCTCCTGGAGATGATTCGCAAGCGGGCCACCTGGCTGGTGATCCTCTTCGTCGGCGAGATGCTCACCGCGACCGCGATGGGATACTTCAAGGACGAGATCTCCAGGGCCGTGGTCCTGGCCCTCTTCGTGCCACTCATTATCTCCAGCGGGGGCAACTCCGGATCGCAAGCCGCGACCCTCATCATCCGCGCCCTGGCGCTGGGTGAGGTCAAGCTGCGCGACTGGCGGCGCGTGATGCGCCGGGAGATCCTCTCCGGGCTTCTCCTGGGACTCATTCTGGGCACGATCGGCTTCCTCCGGATCGCGCTCTGGAGCGCCTTCTCAATCCTCTATGGAGAGCACTGGCTGCTGGTGGCCCTGACCGTTTCCTGCTCGCTCCTGGGAATCGTTCTCTGGGGCACGATCACCGGCTCGATGCTCCCCTTCATCCTCAAGTGGCTGGGTATGGACCCGGCCACGTCCTCCGCGCCGTTCGTCGCAACATTGGTCGACGTGACCGGATTGATCATTTATTTTAGCGTTGCACTGGTCATCCTCCACGGTACCCTGCTCTGAATCTGTTTGCCTCTCCTCCCCTCCCCTCGCCATCGCCGTCACCATTCCACCATGTCGTGTTTTGCCGTTTTGCTGCATTTGCAGCAAAATTCACTTGAGACCGGTCCTTGCGCGAGTTACGATGCGTCTTGGTAGATCGCTGAGGCCGACCAGAAATGACCGCATGCATGACGCATCCGCCACTGGCCGGCTGCCTTGGGGGAGGATGTTCCTTCCCGAGGTGGGTCCATGTAGGGGACTCACGAACGAGAGCTTCGGGTCTTGCGGGATCAAGCACAGGATTCTTGCGGGGCAATGGCCGTCGCCCCATCAAATTCGTGGACCGAAGTGCCCCTGACTTTCTGATTTGAGCGTGAGGAGGCAGCCAATGATGACCGTGAGAAGGCAGCCAATGATGACCACGATCGCGCCGGTGGTGCCCGGAATCTTGCCTGCTGTGAGCCTGGAGCTGCCGCAGCTCCGGCCTTGGGTTGATCAGATGGCGGAGTTGTGTCGGCCCGACGAAGTCGTATGGTGCGACGGCTCGCAAGAGGAATACGACCGGCTGTGCGAGCTGCTCGTGCGCCAGGGGACCTTCCGGCGGCTCAACCCCGAAAAACGACCGAACAGCTACCTGGCTCTCTCGGACCCGACCGACGTGGCCCGGGTCGAGGATCGAACATTCGTCTGTAGCTGGCGCAAGGACGACGCGGGACCGACCAACAACTGGGTCGATCCCATTGCCATGAAGCAAACCCTGAGAGATCTCTTCGACGGCTGCATGCGCGGGCGAACCATGTATGTCGTGCCCTTCAGCATGGGGCCGATCGGCTCGCCGATCGCTCAGATCGGCGTGCAGGTGACCGACTCGCCCTATGGTGCGGTCTCGATGCGGATCATGACGCGGATGGGCACCCCGGTGCTCGACGCCCTGGGCGATGGTTTCTTCGTGCCCTGCGCCCATTCCGTGGGCACGCCGCTGCGGCCTGGTCAAGAGGACGTGCCCTGGCCCTGCAATCCCAAGCAGAAGTACATCGTCCACTTCCCCGAGGAGCGGGCGATCTGGTCGTTTGGCAGCGGTTACGGCGGCAACGCCCTGCTGGGCAAGAAATGCTTCGCCCTGCGCATCGCCTCGTGCATGGCCCGCGACCAGGGCTGGCTTGCCGAGCATATGCTGATTCTGGGTGTGGAAGCGCCCGACGGTGAGAAGACCTACATCGCGGCGGCTTTCCCGAGTGCCTGCGGCAAGACCAACTTTGCCATGATGATTCCTCCCGAGCATTTCAAGGGCTGGAAGGTCACCACCGTGGGTGACGACATCGCCTGGATCAAGATCGGGCAGAACGGCCGCCTCTACGCGATCAACCCGGAAAACGGCTTCTTCGGCGTGGCGCCCGGTACCTCGTACCGGTCAAACCGCAACGCGATGGATACGATCAAGCGAAACACAATCTTCACGAACGTCGCCTTGACAGAAGATGGTGACGTCTGGTGGGAGGGCATGACCGAGAAACCGCCAGCCAGGCTCACCGACTGGACCGGCCAGCCCTGGACGCCAGATTGCGGCCGCAAGGCGGCACACCCCAACGCCCGCTTCACCGCGCCGCTGGCGCAGTGCCCGACGCTCGACCCGGAATGGGAGAACCCCGCGGGCGTGCCGATCAGCGGCTTCATCTTCGGCGGCCGGCGGTCATCGATCGTCCCGCTGGTTTTCCAGGCCTTTAACTGGAGCCACGGCGTCTTCCTCGCGGCGTCCATGGGCTCGGAAACCACGGCAGCCGCGGCCGGGAATGTCGGCACGGTCCGCCGCGACCCCATGGCCATGCTTCCGTTCTGCGGCTATCACATGGCCGACTACTTCAACCACTGGCTCGACATCGGCCGCCAGCTCCCCAACGCGCCCCGGCTCTTCCGGGTGAACTGGTTCCGCAAGGGCCCCGACGGCCGCTTCCTCTGGCCGGGTTTCGGCGAGAATATGCGCGTTCTCAAATGGATTATCGACCGTATTCACGGCCGCGGCTACGGCGTGGAGAGCCCGCTGGGCTGGATGCCGCGTCCCGAAGATTTCGACCTGGCTGGCCTGGACAACTTCAGCATCACGGATTTCGCCCAGCTCATGGAGGTCGATCGTGAGGCCTGGCTCCGCGAAGCGGTCTCTGTCGAAGAGCTGGAATTCAACCTCTACGGCAGGCTGCCCAAGGAATTCCTCCTCAACCGCGAACTCTTGATCTCGCGGCTCTGGCACTCGCCCGGCTCGTGGAAGCTCTATCCCGAGCTGCAGCATTGATGTCCCGCTCCATTCTCGGTCGCCCTCGCCGTGGACCCCGCGGCAGGGCGATCTCGCGCGCCTGCATAGGAGCCGGCGTAAGTACAGCTCGGGGAACATTCACGCGACCGCGCCTCAGGTCGATCATTACGTGGCTGGAGTCAACGCGGGCGGGAATCCTAATTGTCGCTGATCGGTCTGACACCGCGGAGCGCCGAAAACAAAGTCTGACACCGCGGAGCGCCCAAAGTCTGACACCGTGGAGCGCCGACACCGCGGAGCGCCGAAGAGACGCCGCTGGTGGCGCTCTCCAGATGCTCAAAGCTGGCGCTGGAGTCAGAATGGACATGTACGCCCCGCGGCCGGGGCCGTATCATGGTGAGGAGTCGCAAGTTGAGGGGGTGCCGCATGGCCGAGACGTACACAGGCGAGATTCGCAACGGGGTCGTGGTGTTCGACCCATTCGCCCCGCTGCCAGAAGGGACGAAAGTTCGGGTTGAGCCGGTCGATCGACTCGAGACGCTGACCTCTGGATCGGAATCGGACCTGATCGCCGGGACGAGGGCGATGCTGCTCGCCTGGGCGCGGAAGGCGGAAGAGACCGCCCCGCCGTTGCCGTCAGACCTCGCCGAGAACCATGACCACTACGCCCATGGAAAGCCCCGCGAATGAGCGTGGTCTTCGCCGATTCGTTCGACTTCATCGCCCTCAGCAACCCTTCCGACGGGCACCACGCGGCCGCCGTCCGGGCCGCTGAATCCCTCACATCACGACTACTGACGACACACTACGTCCTGATCGAAGTGGCCGACGCCCTGAGCGCTCCACGATTCCGGGCCGACGTCGCCCAGTTCCTCCGTCAGCTCGCTCTGGATCCCGGCACCGAGATCATCGGCCCCGACATTCCCCTCTTCGAACGCGGCCTCGACCTCTACGCCCAGCGTCCCGACAAGGCCTGGTTCCTCACCGACTGCATCTCCTTCGTCGTGATGACCGAACGCGGCCTGACCGAGGCCCTCACCGGCGACAATCACTTCGAGCAGGCCGGCTTTCACGCCCTGCTGCGTTAGGTCCGCCCCCTTCCGCGACTGGCCCGACTTCCGGCTCCCGATGATGGGTCTGGCCTTCCCGGCCGAGCCGTTTGCGCAGGGCCGCTGACGGTTCCGGCCTTGGCCCGCCCACCAGCCGACCGGCTCCGGAGCTGCGTACGCCTTCCGACCGGAAAAACGCAACAGGAGCTCGTGAGGCGACTCAGGATCACGGCGGAGGGGTGTTAGAGTTTGCGGCGGAGGGGTGTCAGACTTTGTTCTTGGTTTCGCATTCAGCACGTAAGAACTAAAAACTAAGTCTGACACCGCGGAGATTCTTCCTCCGAAGATCAGCTTACGGGAATCCGGCATCGCGCTGGACGTGACAGGTGGGATATCGGCCCGCCCCCGGCGCAGACCTGAGCCCGCGATCAGGCCATGACTGGGCGTGGAGCGACAACCCCATTCGGCCACGGAGCTTGTGATTCCTGTAACCCGGACCCGGAGGGATCGTCCGGATAGCGCCCAGCGCTCCAATCGAGTAGTCTGCCGGCGTTCTCGGAGTCGTCAGAATGCTCTGTCCGGAGTCGAACAGGTGTGCAAGTCGTGAGATCGGAAAAACTTGCGACGAGTGGGCAGAGGGAGAGTTGAACTCCCGACACCAGGATTTTCAGTCCTGTGCTCTACCAACTGAGCTATCTGCCCGGTCATGGATCAACGTATGCCAGGATAGAGCAGAACGCTGGCAATGTCAACAGCCTGGTGAACCAGAGCCGGGTTGACCGAAAGCGAGTCTAACGGCTGTCCCGGAGCGGTCCCTGGCGACGAGGCTCGCGGGGGCAGGCGGTGGCCTGTAATGACCTAAGGTCCTCCCTTGGTTGCACTTGCCAAGTTTTCTCAGGGCGGGTTCTCATCGCATCGCGAGATGGCTTAGGCTAATTGGTGGACCGATTATGCACCGAGGCCGCGACGGCCGCGCGCCGTGGAGAGGGTTCGGCATGGGAACGGCGTTCTCCGAAAACAACAATGGTCGTGAGCGTTCGATCGTTCTGGCAGAGCCGTCGCACTCGAGCCACTTTCCGCTCGCCAGGCTGATCCAGCTCATCGTCTTGCTACAGACGGAACGGTGCCCCAATGCGCGGCGGCTGGCCGAGATCTGCGAGGTCAGCCGGCGGACAATCTATCGCGACATCGCCGCGCTGGCCGGGGCGGGCATTTCCGTCCTTTATCGGTCCGACCGCCAGGGGTATCAGCTTGCGCAGAACGTCTTTCTGCAGCCGCCGAAGATGGAGGAGCGCGAAGCCCTGGCGCTCTTGGTGTGTTGCCGGCAACGGGGCTCGGGCGACGACCTGGGGCTGAGCCGGCACGCGAACCAGGCGATCGACAAGCTGGTCCAGTGCTTTCCGGAGCGGATGCGGACGAGGCTGCTCGCCGCCGCCGAAATCCTGAACGACGCACTCGATCACCTGGAATCGTCTCCAATCCGCCGGGAAGTCGACGATCGGATTCTGCTTGCGCTGACTCAAAGGCGGCAGGTCCGGCTGCGCGTTCGCGAGACCGGAACAAGCGCAGCGGAGACGACGAAGCTGGGGATCTACCGTCTGGCCAAGCTCCACGGTTTCTGGTGCCTGGTGGGGCGGTCGACACGGCACTGTCGCGTACTGCTCATCCCGATGGACCAGATCGAGCAGGTCGAGTTGACCGAGGACCCCTACTCGATCCCACCCCGGTTCAACCTGGTGCGATTCCTGGCCAGCACGGCTGCATCTTCGAGTCTCCTCCTCTTCTCGAGGCCGCCGGCGACTGATGCGGTCCAAGCCCCAGACTCGCTGGGTGGTTGACTCGGTCCTCCGCTCGATTAGAATAATAGGCTCGACCGCATGGCGAGGGCGCATAGCTCAGTTGGCTAGAGCGCACCCCTGATAAGGGTGAGGTCGACTGTTCGAATCAGTCTGCGCCCACCTGTTCTAAACCCTTGCCGACGCTTGATTCCTATCGAAGCTCGCCCGGACTGATTACCAGCCGGATCTGAGCGTCGGCCGGTGTCATTTCGGTCTCGATCTTCCCGCAATGACCCTGACGGCCTGGACTATTTTGGAGAGCCGAGGCGAAACTCCCGATCGACGATAACCCATCGCCCGGGGATCTCTTGCTTGCCGATCCGGAGGGTCCACACCGCCAGCCCGTTTTCGTCATGGGCGCGGCAAGATGCTTCGCCGATCGGCATGGGTTTGTCGTGCGCTTCGAGCACCCCGATCGAGCCGGGGACGTCGCCGTAGCGGATCGGCCCGTCATGGCTGATGTGGGCGAAGTACCTGGGCATGCGGTCCATTCTTCGGGAGGGCTTTGGCTATGGTGTGGATCGCTCCCCGCCGCTGGGATTCTCGCCACCGTTGGGGCCGCCTACGGTGGCCGAAGCATCAGCATCCAGAGCCACGACATCCTGGATGAGCCGCGCGTCAAGCTCATGCCGCGTGTTGTCGGTCGCGTGAAATGTGACCGCTCGACCCCGGCGGTCGATCGACGCGAATTCGGGATGATCGACCGTGAATCTCGACCCGTCCACCATGACGAGCTGGAACGGCCGGAACGGCTGCCGGCGAACCTGTTGAGTGAATTGGTCCAGGGTCACTTCCCATCGCCTTCCCGCTTGCGCAACTCCTCCACGATCGTTTTCTCGAGGATTGGCCGGAGTCAGAGCGAGTCGATCGGTTCAATCTTCTTCGTCTTCCGGCTCCTCGTCCACTTCCACGTCGCTGTCTTCTTCCTCGTCCAGATCCTCATCGTCCTCGATGGCCGCCGCGGCTTGCTTGGCGGCCGCTTTCGGGGGAGGGGTTTCGTTGCGGGGAATGATCGCTCCCAGGCCCGGGGCGTCCTCGGGCATCGGTTCCTTGGTGCGCTGCACGAAGTGAGTCCCGCGCCCCTTGGCCGTGAGCTCGGCGGCCCTGGCCTCGGCCGCCTCTTTCTGGGTGTAGTCAAAGGTGGCAACGGCCTTGTACGCGTCGTTCATCACGGTCCAGACGATGCGCATCCGGGCTGCCGGCTTGGCCGCCCTGCTCGACTTGGCCTTGGCCTTGGGCGCGGCCTTGGGCTTCTTCTTGGGCTTCCGTTCCGGTGCGTCCTCTTCCTCGACTTCTTCGACGAGTTCTTCAGTCTCGTCTTCCATGGGATCGAGGGGCTCCGCGGCCTCGCTCTGACGTCTCAATTCCAGTCGATTCAGCGGTTTCCCAGCCATGAAACCGGTCCTCTTGCGTAAGCGATGAACGTGCCTGACGATCAGGTGTTTCAAGATTCTCCGGTCGGCCCGGCGATCGCCGCCGGCACAATGGAAGAATCGCTCGAGAGACTCATGTTAATCGATCGCCGGCAGCTTGAACAGGGTCTGCGAAGGGCCGGGCCGCGGTGCTGTCCGATCCACCCGCCAGGAACTGGCCGTGAGACGCTCTGCTTGCACCGCGGATGGTTGTACGGGCCGCTGCAGCTCGATGGTGATCCGGCTCAGCAGCTCGGCGGGGTGGTACGGCTTGGAGAGGAACTGGTCCACCTCCATCGCAGCGAGCGCCGCGATGTGGCCATCGAGAATGGCTGCGCTGCAGATGATGACCGGCTGCTTGGGTCGTTGCAGCTTGATCCTGCGACAGACCTCGATACCGGGCAGGACGGGTAGATTCAGGTCGAGCAAGACAAGGTCGAAGGGGTTGCCGCTGGAGAACCGCTCGACACCCTCTCGGCCGTCGCCGGCCTCGACGACCTCAAAACCCTCTCCGCGAAGAAACTGGGCAATCAGCCTTCGCAAGAGCGTCTCGTCTTCAACCAGCAAGATCCTTCCCTGCCGCTTCGCACCCATGGTCCCTCCTGCCTGGTTCAGGTCTCCCATGTGAAGTGCTCCCTCGATCCTCGACCGCGGCCAGGCGATGAGTTGTCGTTTCGGGGTGCACTTCAATCGACGGGTGACGGCGAGGAGGAAATGAAAGATGCCTTTTCCGCCAGGGTCCAATTCAGTCGGCTCAGTTCCATGATCAGAATCATGCCATGGAGCGATCGCATCTTAAGGGATCTGCGAACAGGCGCCCACCCGACTTTGGGGTGTCTCCCAAGCCTTTACCCGCCAAGTGCTTCCGGAAGAGGACCGGGAACCGGGCCGGCGCCTGGCTGGCCACGGAGGCGTGGCCGGTCAGGAGACGGGCACCTGGGGGGAAGGAGCCGGTGAGGGCCGGACCGGCGCCGGCGGGACGGAACGATCCACGCCCAGCGACTGGCAGAGAAAGGCAATGGCCACGTGCTTGGTCACGTTCAGGCCGAGAATCCCCCACAGGGCTCCCAGCCTGAATAGCCAGAAGTTGAGGGCAACGCACGCCACCAGGCCGAGCAAGCCAGCCAACGACATCTGAAAACGGGGTCGTTCCATGGAATCATTATGGGAAGGCGTGGTTGAAGCGGAAAGTGGCACTTTTTTCGAGCAGCGGGCCGGTCTGGCTGGAGGCGTCGGTCCAGACCGCGCAAAGGCCATTCCGAAAGCGACTTGGAAGCAACAGCCTGGCCGACCGGCATGGCTCCATAACGGCTTGCGCCGGTGACTGTCGGGCCGCGAAATCAGCCCGGTCTTGCCGGTTCGCCGGACGGCCCGCTGGCCAGGTCTCGTCACGCGTCGCGGCCGGTGCAGGTGCCCTCTGGCGGAAGCGGACTCTCCGGTTTACGATATCCTCATCCAAGGAGATTGGGACGGTGATCTGGCGGCCCGAGTGATGCGGTTGCCGGCGTAAGGACCAGAGCCCGGGAAAGAAGGGCGTGCAGACTGACCACTTATCCACTTGTGTAGTCGCTCCCGAATGTCCATTCAAGGCATAGACAAGATAATCCCACCATGGCGAATCCGACGATTTCTCGACCGGAATGGAGCACGGTGATCGATTCCGTGCTTCAAAAGGAGCTGGAGCAGCATGTCCTGGTGACCTCATGGGACAAGCTGCTGAACGTGGTCGATACCGTGTACAACTGGGGACGGCGGTCAAGCCTTTGGCCCCTGGGATTTGGCCTGGCCTGCTGCGCGATCGAGATGATCTGCACGGCTTCAAGCCGGTTCGACATCGCCCGTTTTGGCGCCGAGGTCTTTCGCGGCTCGCCTCGCCAGGCCGATCTGATGATCGTCTCGGGGACCGTGACCAAGACGATGATGCCCATGATCGCGCGGCTCTACGACCAGATGCCGGAACCCAAGTACGTGATCTCGATGGGGGCGTGCGCCACCGGCGGCGGCCCGTTCAAAGAGGGGTACAACGTTGTTTCCGGGATCGACAAGTACCTGCCGGTCGACGTTTACATTCCCGGTTGCCCGCCGACTCCCCAGGCCCTGCTCAACGGCTTGATCATGCTTCAGAAGAAGATCGACGGCGAGCACATCACGAACGCACCCTGGTATCGGGGCGACGTCGAGCGCGATATCCCGATTCCGGTTCTGGGCCCGGACCTGATCGACCTGCGGACCGTCGAGCTGACCGCGGAGCGAACGGCGATGGGGCTGGCCGAGGCCCGCGAGGCCGACCTGCCCAAGCCGTCGAAGATTCCCGCACCCCAGCCCGAGGCCGATGCGTCCGGCGACGGCGCGGTGCGGGCGGAGGCGGCGACGCCGCCAAGCAAGAT
>JBAUOX010000269.1:0-12030 GCA_049579985.1 Isosphaeraceae bacterium
GGCTTCCAGCCAGACCTGGTCTGCAAGTCCCACTGGACTGCGGGCAAGGTGGGCGTGCGGGCTCATGGTGCTTGGGACCACGAAATGTTTGCACGAGACCTGGGATGGTCGTTTTCCAGTGCGTCGCGGTCCCCCTGGTCGCTCAGAAGAGCGAAATGGACGCTCAGAAGAGCGCAATAACAGTCAGCCCGGATCGGGTTGCCGATGGCCACAAGTCTTTCACACCCAAGCGATTAGATCGCGTCCAATGACGATGTTCAACCCCGTTTTTAATCGTCTGACGCCTTAAGGGCGTGATTCGATTAAAAACCCAGGCTGCGAAAAAAATGCGGAATGCGGAATGCGGAATTGGGAGTCAATTCAATTCGTATTTCTTCCGCATTCCGCATTCCGAATTCCCCATTCCGCATTCCGGAAACCGGTGGCTTGGGCCACGAACGCCGTCACTGAGGGAAGAGACCGGTTCCGCATCGGTTCCCAGTGGTTCTCCAGATCCGGTTGCTGGAACAGGCGCGCGTTCCCCTCCCGCGCGTTCCCTTGAACGAAGGCGATCCGCCGTGCTCATCTCCGGCTTGGCCACCGGGCCCCCGGCAGGGGTGGGCGGTGGGCTCGGACCGTTTCTGGTTGCTTGAACACCGCGTTTCTCGGACTTTTCCAGACCAGTTGCGGACCCAGCTTTCAGGATCGGTCGGCCTGTCAACTTGCCCGTTGTTCGCCGGGGTACACAGGGTTATCATCCGGGAACTGCTCGGTCGTGCTGCCCGCGCAACAGTTTTCTTGACGTCCCGATCGTTATGAAACCTCGCACTGAAAATTTGATCGTCCGACCCTGGGGGCCTGATCATGCCCATCGAGATCCGGATGCCTCGGCTGGTCGATACGATGACGCAGGGTGCGGTCGTGGCCTGGCGAAAGCAGGAGGGTGAGCGGGTGCGGGCCGGCGAGGTGGTCGCCGAGATCGAGGCTGACAAGGCGACGGTGGATCTGGAAGCGCCCGGAGATGGGACGCTGGCCCGGATCATCGTGCCGGCGGGGGCGGGGAAAGTCGAGGTCGGCCGCGTGCTGGCCGTCCTTGACGAGGGTGGACAATTGGCCCCCGCAAGCAACGACCAGCCCAGCGCCGCGCCGCCGCCGGTCTCCGACGGCGACGCAGTCCAACCCGCGCAGCCGGCCGTCGCGATCACTGCGCTGGCCCGGAGCATGGCCCGGCAGGCCGGGCTCGAGGTTTTCTCGTTGCAGGGCAGCGGTCCGGAGGGTCGCGTCGTCCTGGCGGATGTGATCAAGGCACTGGGGCTGCAGCCCGATTCCGCAGGCGCGCCGGCGCCGGCCGCCGCGGGCGCACGGGCTCAGGAAACCTCACATGTCGATGCCCCGTATGTCGAGATCCCCCACTCGCGGATCCGCCAGGTCATCGCCGGGCGGCTGGGCGAATCGAAGCGGACGATCCCCCACTTCTACCTCGAAGCGAGTTGCCGGGTCGACGCACTGCTCCGGGTAAGGGCCGAGATCGCGGGGCGGCGCGACGGAGGGTTGAAGCTGTCGATCAACGACTTCGCGATCCGTGCCGCGGCCCTGGCGCTACGGAGCGTACCGGAGGCCAACGCCTCCTGGACCGACTCGGCAGCCCGGCGATACCGCCAGATTGATCTGGCATTTGCCGTCGCAACCGAGTCGGGCCTGGTTGCTCCGGTGGTCCGCGATGCCGACCGCAAGGGCCTTGCCGAGCTTGCCGCCGAGGTCGGCGACCTGGCCCGACGGGCCCGGGAAGGCCGGCTTCGTCTCGACGAGCTACAGGGAGGAACGTTCACCGTCTCGAACCTTGGCATGTACGGGGTCGACGCGATCTACGCGATCATCAACCCGCCCCAGGCCGGCATCCTCGGCCTCGGCGCAGCCGTGCCGCGGCCCGTCGCCGTGGACGGTTCGGTCGTGATCGCCACGATGATGACCTGCACCCTCTCGGCCGATCACCGCGTCCTTGACGGCGTCAGCGGGGCTCGATTCCTGTCGGCGTTCAAGGGCTTCATCGAGCAGCCGCTGACGATGATTCTGTAGCACGAATGAAGAGGCGAAATTTCTGGAATGGACCGTTCGACGATGGCCCCGGCGCCGGATTTGGGTTATCCTCATGAAACAGGCGGCGCCGGATGATGCCCCATCCCGGCCGCTCAGAAGCTTTATCATCCACCGCAACATGAATGAGATCGCCGACACCGGGGAGCCGCGGTTTGGAGAACCTTCAGGGATGTGACCGGTTGACGGTGATGAGGCAAGCGTGGATGAGGCAAGCGTGCCCGTCGTTCGCCGATCTCATCAAAACCTGTCTCGGATTGGGCGGCCATGCGCCACCCGCTTCATTTGAGGTCCGACCATGAGTGAGAAATTGTTGAATTCCGCGAACCTTGACGCGTGGCAGAAGTCGGCGGCCAAGGCCGTGCCGGGAGGCGATGTCACCGCCCTCGACTGGAAAACTCCCGAAGGCATCAAAGTCAAGCCACTGTACACACACAAGGACGTGGAGAGTCTGCCCTACACCGACACGCTGCCCGGCTTCGAGCCGTTCGTGCGTGGGCCGCAGGCGACAATGTACGCGGTCCGGCCGTGGACCATTCGCCAGTACGCCGGGTTCTCCACCGCCGAGGAATCGAACGCGTTCTACAAGCAGGCGCTGGCCGGCGGCGGGCAGGGCATCTCGGTGGCGTTCGACCTGGCGACCCACCGCGGCTATGACTCGGACCACCCCCGCGTCCAGGGCGACGTGGGTAAGGCAGGCGTGGCGATCGATTCGGTCGAGGACATGAAAATTCTCTTCGGTGGCATCCCGCTCGACCGGATCTCGGTCTCGATGACCATGAACGGCGCGGTGCTGCCGGTGCTGGCCGGCTACATCGTGGCGGCCGAGGAACAGGGGATCACGCAGGAGAAGCTTTCGGGCACCATCCAGAACGACATCCTCAAGGAGTTCATGGTCCGCAACACGTACATTTACCCGCCCGAACCGTCGATGCGGATCGTCGCCGACATCATCGAGTACACCACCCACCACATGCCGAAGTTCAACTCGATCTCGATTTCCGGCTATCACATGCAAGAGGCCGGCGCCACGCAGGCGCTCGAGCTGGCGTTCACCCTGGCCGACGGCAAGGAGTACGTGAAGACCGCACTGGCCAAGGGGCTGGACGTGGATGAATTCGCCGGCCGGCTCAGCTTCTTCTTCGGCATCGGCATGAACTTCTACCTGGAGGTGGCCAAGCTCCGCGCCGCGCGGCTGCTCTGGTGGCAGATCGTGAAGGGCTTCGCCCCCAAGAAGCCGAAGTCGATGATGCTCCGCACCCACTGCCAGACGTCGGGATGGTCGCTCACCGAGCAGGACCCGCACAACAACGTCGTGCGGACGACCATCGAGGCAATGGCCGCGGTCTTCGGCGGAACCCAATCGCTGCACACCAACTCGTTCGACGAGGCCATCGCCCTGCCGACGGACTTCTCGTCGCGAATCGCGCGCAACACCCAGATCATCATCCAGGAAGAGACGCACATCTGCAACGTCGTCGATCCCTGGGCCGGGTCCTACCTGATGGAAAAGCTGACCCAGGACATGGCCGATCGGGCCTGGGCGATCATCCAGGAAGTGGAGTCGATGGGGGGCATGACCAAGGCCGTCGAGTCGGGCTGGGCCAAGCTCAAGATCGAGCAATGCGCCGCGGACAAGCAGGCCAAGATCGACTCCAACCAGGATGTGATCGTGGGCCTGAACAAGTACCGGCTCGACAAGGAGGACTCGGTCGAGTCCCGCGAGATCGACAACTCGGCCGTGCGCGATTCGCAGATTGAGCGGCTGAGGCAGGTTCGCGCCGGCCGCGATTCCGCGGCCGTGCAGCAGGCGCTGGAAGCCTTGACGGCGTGCGGCAGGACCGGCGAGGGCAACTTGCTGGGCGCGACCGTGCAGGCGATCCGTGCGCGGGCCACCGTGGGCGAGGTCTCTGATGCGCTGGAGAAGGTCTGGGGCCGGTTTCGCGCCACCAACCAGGTCATTTCCGGAGTGTATGGGGCGGCCCTCGGCATGGACCAGGAATGGGACGACCTGAAGGCCGAGGTAGAGGCCTTCGCCACGGCGGAAGGCCGTCGCCCGCGGGTGATGGTTGCCAAGCTCGGCCAGGACGGGCACGACCGCGGTGCCAAGGTGGTGGCCACGGCGCTGGCCGACCTCGGTTTCGACATCGACATCGGACCGCTCTTCCAGACTCCCGAGGAAGCGGCCCGGCAGGCGATCGAGAACGACTGCCACGCGATCGGCGTGTCCACGCTGGCCGCCGGCCACAAGACGCTGGTGCCGGCCCTGGTCCAGGCGCTCAAGGACCAGGGAGCCGAAGACATCGTCGTGTTCGTGGGCGGCGTGATTCCCGCCCAGGACTATGAGTTCCTCTACCAGGCCGGCGCCGCGGGGATCTTCGGCCCAGGCACCCCCATCCCCACCTGCGCCAAGCAGGTGCTGGCGGCCATCAAGGCCGCCTGTGTCCCCGCGTGAACCGAGCCGGCCTGAGCTTTCGGCTTACTCTCACACCAGCCCGACGCGTTCAGAGCATTTTCGCTGGAGCGACGATTTCTCCACCTCGCACCCCCGTCGAAGAAGCCCGCGAGTGACCGTTCAGACCTGCTGGACGCGATGGAGGCGGTGAGGTTCTTGGAGGCGAGCTTGGGCAAGGAACAGGTCAAGCGGATTGTGGATTTGCTGGGTTGACGAACGGCGTGGCACGGAGGCCGACTCTCCTGGAATCAGGCCATCTGAGTCAGCGTGGAGGGCGTCGAGATCCATGGGGTGGTAGGCCACGAAAACCGTTCGTGGCCTACTCGTTAACCCCGAAATCAAGCATAATTCAAGGATTGCTGCTCAAGGTTGATCATGGTCGCCGGGCAATATCCCAAGAGAGAATGGAGAGACAGTCCGGACGGCCAGATCAGGACTATCGAGGCGGCGGTGGAGATCGCGAAGAAACACGGCGTTGCGATCCCAGATGATATTACCTTTCACGTCGACGAATCGGGCGAGCTTCACAAAGATCTTACCGCGCGGGGGCCGAGGGTGGACAAACCCCGCGGCGAACGAGTCTACTGGTCGGACTTAGTGCACGACATAACTCACAAGGTACCATTCAGGATCTGGCCTGGCATATTGAAGAGCGACGAAGCAATCGTGGCCGTTCTCGCGCACGAAATGCATGAAATCCTGACTTTGAGGCCACTTCTTGAGAGAGGCGAAATATCTATTGACGATTATGTTATGCATACCGAACCTGGAAGACCGGGAAATCTGCACGACGAGGCATGGGATGTCGCTGACCGGATGGTTGATAAGATGAGGGGAGTGTCGCCACAATGAAAACCTCGCTTGTCTCAATGTACGAGAAAGGGGCCATTACCTCCGATCACCTCGTCGCTCAATGCATCCAAATGATCGACCCTGATGACCCCGGCTTGGTGCTCAGCGATCTACCAAACTCAATACTAGATCGCATGCTGGTTTATGCCCGGAGGTATCAGCCGGATCGAATGGTTTCAAACTACGGAAACCTGCCCACTAGTGACCAAGTTGAAGCAGCCAAGAACTGGATCGAAGATCTCCAGACGATGAGGGAGGGCGGCAAAACCACTGCTGAGGCAGATTGGTATCAGTACGAGATGGAAGAAAGGATTGTGGAGATCTTGAAGTCCTTCGCCGCTCCGGCAGGGGTTAATCAGTATTCTCTAACAATTTATCAAATCGCCATTGAGTTCGCGAAGAGGTACGAGCCGGACTTCAACAGGATGGGTCGTCCACTCGGCGGGGCTGGTGCCGGATACCGTGCACTGACTATCTACATGGCAAAGCAGCTCTCCAAGAGGATCAAGGCCGGAAAAATCGATCAAATCGAAATGCAGTTCCTCCATCCTGCCGACACGGAGTCTCTGATTTATAAATACAACAACAAACCGATTATCGCCACGGCGTACCCGATTCCGGTGTATCGGCTTCGCCAAGTGTCAGGCCAAAGATGTCAGGAACCGTTTCTTGGCCCGCCAGGAGATGACGCTTCGTCCCCACGGGCGGTCCGAGAAGCAACATAACGGCGCCCGAGCAACATAACGGCGCCCGGCACCTTTTCTGAGGTGCGCCAAGCAGGTGCTGGCGGCCATCAAGGCCGCGCGTGTCCACGCGTGAATCGAGCCGGCCTGATCTTCCGGTCTCCGCGCTGCGGTTGCGCGCGGAACGACTGGGAGGATCCCATGTCCGGTGTTTTTTGAGAAGTTACCTGGACGTTCTCCGCAACGGGAGAGTCTTTCTTTCTCGCCTCGCCTCGGTTGGGGCGAGGACCAGCGAGACCTTGGCGCAACACAACAGGCATCTCGGCGTCACGGCGGCAGGAGCGGTCAAGGCCAACTTTGCAGCATGCCAGACCGGGTCTGGTAAGCCGGCTTCCCAAGCGAAGCTCGACCCACTAAACTGAGTTCAAGCTTCGATACCAGCCTCAGTCTTGTTCCGAGGAGCCCAAGAATGGCAACTGCCGCCGAATCGCCCAGGGCCGTCCTGCTCCGGGGCGACGACAACGTGGCAGTGGCCGCCCGGCCCATTCCCAAGGGTTTCGCTCTGGATCTGACGGATGTCACAGTCGAAGTCCGCGAGCCCATCGACCTGGGCCACAAGGTGTCACTCTGCGCCATCGCTGAGGGTGAACCGGTCCGGAAGTACGGCCAGATTATCGGGTTTGCCTCCAGGGATATTGCCGCCGGGGCCCACGTGCACGTGCACAACCTGCGGGCCGACCTGTTCGAGCGCGATTACGCGTTTGCCAGCGAGCGGCCGCCAGTGCCCGCGCAGGGGCGCCCCAGGACGTTCCGGGGCTTCCTTCGCCCCGACGGCCGCGTCGGGACGCGCAACTACATCGCGGTGATCAGCACGGTCAACTGCTCGGCCAGCACCTCGCGCTCCATCGCCGACCGGTTCCGCGACGGCCGCTGGCGGTCGCAGTTCCCCAATCTCGACGGCGTCTTCGCCATCACCCACAAGGGAGGCTGCGGGCTGCCGTTCGAGGGGCTCGATCACCAGATCCTCGAGCGCGTGCTGGCCGGGTTTGCCCACCATCCCAACGTGGCGGCCTACGTCATCGTCGGCCTGGGCTGCGAGGGGGCCTATGCTCAGCACCTGGTGGAAAGCCAGCAACTGACACTCTTGCATACGACCGGAAATGGATCGCAGGCCGGCAAGAACCAGCCAGCCCAACCGTCCCGGCCCCGAGTGCTGAACATCCAGGAGGAAGGCGGAATCACGCGGACCATCGAGGCCGCGGTGCGGGCGGTCCACGAGCTGATGCCCGAGGCGAATGCGTGGCGGCGGTCCGAGCAGCCGGCTTCAAGGATCTGCCTGGCGATGGAATGCGGCGGCTCCGACGGCAACTCGGGCGTGACGGCCAACCCGGCGCTCGGCGTGGCGGCCGACCTGGTCATCGCCCAGGGGGGGGCGGCCGTCCTGGGTGAGACCACGGAGATCTACGGCGCCGAGCACCTGCTGACGCGCCGGGCCGTCACCCGCGAGGTCGGCCGGAAACTCGTCGACCGGATCAAGTGGTGGGAGTGGTACACGGGGGTCTTCGGCGCCTGCATCGACAACAATCCGACGCCGGGCAACAAGGCCGGCGGGCTGACCACCATTTACGAGAAGTCGCTGGGTGCCCTGGCAAAGGCCGGCTCGACACCCCTGGTCGACGTCGTCGCTTACGCCGCGCCGGTGACGGGTCCCGGCCTCGTCTTCATGGACACGCCCGGTTACGACCCACCCTGCACCACCGGTCTGGTGGCCGGCGGCGCCAACGTCCTGGTCTTCACCACCGGCCGCGGCAGCGTGCTCGGCCTCAAGCCGACACCCTGCATCAAGCTTGCCACCAACACGCCGATGTACGACCGGATGAGCGATGATATGGACATGAATGCTGGAACCATACTTGAAGGCGAACCGGTCGAGAGCGTCGGCCGCCGCCTCTTCGAGCTGGTCCTGGAGGTTGCCGGCGGAACGACGACCAGAAGCGAGCAACAGGAGGTCGGCGAGGAGGAGTTCGCCCCGTGGACCATCGGGCCAACCCTGTGACCACGCCGGCACGCTCTCCCCGGCGTGGCGATCCCGCCGCGGGGCCGTCGCCAGCCGGCCGGGTTGGCCCGCGGGGCTTACTTCTCATGCTCCCACTGGCGGCCCTGGAGCTGGCCTGGCTGAGGTGGTTCCTGGAAGAGCCGTTGCCCAACTCCAGCGGCCAGTGGGGCACGATCTGGCGGGGGTACTTTCTCTGGAGGGCGCTTCCGCATGTGGTTCCCGGCTTGACCCTTCGCGAATCGTTTCTGGGCCAGGCGGCGGGGGAGCTCAGCCATATCGAGAACCTTCCCGAGCGTCTCCCCATCGTGGCCGCGGCCGCGCTGATCGTGCTGGCCGCGCTCGGGCTGGGAGAGCTGATCCTTGCGATCTTGCGGCTGCGGGGCAAGGTCCGCCCTGCGGAACGCCTGGCTCTCGACTTCGGGCTGGGCGCCGCGGGACTGGGCGTGCTCACGCTTCTGGCCGGACGAGCGGGCCTGCTTCATCCCTGGCTCTTCCGGGCAGGCTTGGGGGTCATCGCCCTGGCCGGTCTGGTCGTCTCGAAGTTCTGGCGGATCGAGCGGCCGCGGCTCGATGCGCGCCGGCTTCTTCCCGGCTTGCTCATCGCACCGTTCCTGATCATCATGCTCCTGGGAGCAATGCTGCCCGCTATTGACTTCGACGTGCTCGAGTACCACTTGCAGGGCCCCAAGGAATATTATCAGTCCGGGCGGATCTCATTCTTGCCTCATAATGTTTACACAAACATGCCTCTTGGTGTGGAGATGCTTCATCTCGTGGGCATGGAGGTGCTCGGCGATTGGTGGTGGGGTGCGCTGGCCGGTCAGTTTCTCGTCGCCCTTTACGCTCCGCTGGCAGCCGTGCTGATCGCCGCCGCGACGGCTCGGAGCGGCTCCCCGCGCGGGGCCTGGCTGGCGGCGATCATTTACCTTTCGACGCCGTGGATCTACCGGATCGCCGTGATCGCCTATGTCGAAGGCCCCCTCTGTTTCTTCCACGCCGCCCTGGTGTGGGCGGTGGTCCGAGGCTGGAACGACTCGGCCGTGCCGCGAGCTCCGCTCTGGTGCTTGATCGGCTTGCTTGCCGGCGGGGCAATGAGCTGCAAGTACACGTCGCTGCTCTCGGCGGTCATCCCGTTTGGTGCGGCGGCCCTGATCGACGCGACGAGGAGCCGATCGTGGAGGCCGGCGGCGGCATTCGTCCTGGGATGGTCGATCCTCATGCTGCCCTGGCTGGCCAAGAACGTCGTCGACACCGGAAACCCGGTTTATCCGCTGGCCTACAAGGTCTTTGGCGGCGGGCCCTGGGACCCGGCGCGAGAGGCCCAGTGGTCAAGAGCCCACGGGCCCAAGGAGATCACGGCAAGCGCCCTGTGGAATTCACTTGTCGACGTGGCAGGCCGGTCCGACTGGCAGTCTCCCTTGTACCTGGCCTTCGCCCCCCTGGCATTGCTGAGAGCCGGTACCAGGAGAATGGCACTGGCGGTCGCCGGCTACACGGCTTATCTCTTCCTGACCTGGTGGCTGCTCACTCACCGGCTCGACCGGTTCTGGCTGCCGATGCTGCCGGCGCTGGCGATTCTCGCCGGCCTCGGCGCTGATTGGTCGAGTCGGCTCGAGTGGCGGGCAACCCGGGGCGTGATCCTGGCCATCGCCCTGGTGACAAGCTTCGTCTACTGCTCGACCGCGCTCTGCGGCCTCAACGAGTGGACGGGAAGCCTGACCTTAATGCGCCGCAACCTTCCTCTCAGGCTCAACACTCCCCTGGCCGCGATCGACGCCGAGCTGCCGCCGGGCGCGAAGATCCTTCTCGTCGGCCAGGCCGCGGTGTTCCACGTCCGCCATGAGATTCTCTACAACACCGTTTTCAATCCCGAGACCATCGAGCTCCTGGCCGCGGGCAAGAGTCCCCAAGAGTTCCATCAAACCCTCAAGGAGCGGGGCATTACGCATGTTTACGTCGACTGGAGAGAGATCAACCGGCATCGTGCTCCGGCAGGCTACGGTTTCACCGACTTCGTGACCCCCGAGCGGTTTGCCGCCTGGGTCCAGGCGCGAGTGCTCGATCGTCCAGTGCCAATCGCGCTCGAGGATCATCGGCCGCGAATCGCGCTCGAGCAGGAGCTCTACCCGGTTCGCTAGCCTGTGTTTTGCGGCGGAACGATTGGTTCGGCTTTCCCATCCCCAGGCACCCGCCAGCATCTGCTCGCAATGGCCCGGGTGTCTCGAAACCACCCTTCCCGCTTTTCCACCTCTTCGCTACCATTTCGCCGCCTGGACCGGGCTGCACGGATCGGTCCGGATCCACGTGCAAACGCAAGCGGCATGCACGCTCCTTATTGCAGGAGGCTCAGGGATGACGACTTACGACGCGGCAATGGTGATCGTGGTCGTGTTGGGAATGGTCCGGGGTGCCTGGAGAGGCTTCACCTGGCAGATGGCGAGCATTACTTCGCTCGTTCTTGGCTACACGGCGGCACATACGATGTCGGCCCGGATTGCTTCCTATCTTCCGGGAGAGCCGGAAGTGCAACGCATGCTGGCGATGAGCGTCCTTTACATCGCCGTTTCGGGCGGCATCTTCGGGATCGCCTGGATGATCCGCGGAACGCTGCGCAAGCTCAAGCTCGAGGCCTTCGATCGTCACCTGGGCATGTTGCTGGGTGGGCTCGAGGGCGTGGGTGTGGGGATGCTGGCGACGATGTTCGTGGTCAGCCTGGCGCCTGCCACCCGTCAGCCGATCTTCTCCAGCACCACCGGCCGCATGGTCGGGACAGTCATGAACAACCTGGGACCGGTGTTGCCCGTCGAGGTCCGTAAGGTGCTGGCTCCGCACTGGGATGGGTCGTTCTCGGAGGCGGTGGCCGCTGGCGATGCCAATGAAGACGCCGTCGGGACCGATAATCCGGCCGGCACTTCCGGCGGGATCGCGGCATCATCCAAACTTCCGGCTCTCCACGAGGCTGAGGCAGACGGCGGCCCCTCCGCCTCATCAGTTTTGCCTGCCCTGCCTGCGCTCGTATCCCCCGCGGGCGAGGATCAAGCACTTCAGCGCGCCGGTGGTTCGCCCCGCTCCGACCCGGCCCCTGCTCTTGACGGTCCGCAGGGCGCGGCCGGGCTGGATGGCATTCTCGCGAAGGGACGTCAAGAGGTCGAGCAAGCGGTCTCCGACTCGATCAACCGGCAACTGCAACGGCTTGGAGGTCTCGAGTCCGCCACGCCGAAAAGTCCGAAATGAGCGACGTCCAAGGCGTGAGCCTCGAAGTCGGTGACCGTCCGATCAACCTGACCCAGGTTCTCAAACTGTCGGGCAGCGTCCTGAGCGGCGGTGAGGCGAAAGTCCTCATCGCCGAGGGACGCGTTCGCGTCAATGGTGAGGTCGAGCTCCGCAAGCGGCGACAGATGACCGTCGGTGATGTCGTTCAGATCCAGGGCGGAGCCAGGATCGAGCTGGTTTGACCAATTTTCCCCTCTTCTCGACACGGTTTACGCTAACTCATTTTCCCAATTCGACCCAGGCTGCGGGTCAGGCTCTCGACTTTGCCTCGTTTTGACCCGTTGCCCCTTCCCATGCTGCCTACAATCGTCAAGCGGCACGGATAGCCTCCGAATAACACAATTGATAACATGCATCCCAGACTACATTTCAACGGAGGTGCCTCATGTCTGCCAAGCCCCGTTCCGCGAGCTCTTCCTCCACGGCGTCACGATCTCGATGGCCAAGCATCGTCAGGCTCGTCGAGCCGCGGGAGAACAAGACGCACCTGGCCGCCTTTGCCAGGGCCGTCCAATCGGGGTTGAGCTGCCAGCCCAAGAGCCTGCCTTGGGCCTTTTTTTACGATGAGGAGGGATCGCGGCTCTTCGAGGCGATTTGCGAGCTTCCCGAGTATTACTTGACACGAACCGAGGACGGAA
>JBAUOX010000270.1:0-13755 GCA_049579985.1 Isosphaeraceae bacterium
GCATTGAACGATATTGATTTTCGAACACCCTTCGCTTGCGCTTCAGGCTTGTGAGCCCGGTTCCCGCCCACTCGGACGGGAAGTCAGGAGCTCCGATCCAGCGCTGTGGTATGAGTGAATTGTCGGGGTCCGCCGTCGATGCCGCGCGCCGAGCCACAGCCCCTCCTCCAGGCCCGCCGCCACAGTTGAGCCCGCGACGCTGCCTGTAGCGTCGGGCAAAATCGCAGGCATGCGCCGCCCGCTCGTGCCACATGCGCCGCGCCGACGACGGCGTGACGTTGGTTCCCATTCGCCGCGGATGGCTCGCTTGCTTGCTTGGGGGGTCGAATTCCGCTAACTTGAGCAAGGAGGGTTTGCCCCATGCCTGGCCTCTTGACAAACGCGGAACGAAGCTATCACTTCGACGTCCGGCAATTCCACCGCATGATGGCCGCCGGCATCTTTGAGGACCAGAAGGTCGAGCTGGTCGCCGGAAAGATCTATGCAATGACCGACCTGCCACCGCACACCTTCGCCGTCGGGCGGCTTCACGAGGCGCTGCGGGCCGTGCTTCCGCAAGACGGGTGGACCATCCGGGAAGAAAAGCCTATCTTGATCGGCCGCTACTGGGCGCCCAAGCCGGACATTGCGGTGCTGCGCGGAAGCGACGCGGTCTACGCCGCCCGGCACCCGCGACCTCGCGACGTCGCCCTACTGGTTGAGGTCTCCGACACGACCTACCACCGCGATCGTGGGCGAAAGTGGCGCCGGTACGCCGCGGCAGGCATTCCCATCTACCTGATTGTTCATCTCAAGGGCCCTGACACGCTCATCGAGGTTTGGACAAGGCCAACCGGGCGGGGCAAGGTGGCCCACTACACGGATGTGGTTCGCTACAGCGCACGGGCCGGTGAGTCGGTCCCCATCGAGCTAGACGGCAGTGAGCACGGCCAAGTTGCGGTGGTTAATCTGGTCGCTCGGCAGGCTTAGAGGCGCGCCAATAGCCAGGACCCAGTAGCCGCACGTGCTGAATCGAGGGGGGGGCGCAGGAGGGGCCACCCATAGTTCGTAATCTAAACTGCTTAAACCCCACACCCCTGGGGCGATGATCGAACCGCATCGCCTGTTAAGATTTTGACACGTGGCTCGTGTGGGGCCCCAGAGGGACATAGTGAATTGCCCTCATAGAGTTAGGGGGAATAGGAAGACACAGATAAACTGCCCAACTTGCCTGGACCGCTTTCACAATTCACAATTTCCCCCTCGGTCTCTTTATTCATGGGCCAGGAATGCTTTACAATTGATTCCAGCCTTGGGAACAGAGATGTTCCATGTATCGAATGGATGTTGTATATGAGCCAAAACGAATTTCATCATATTCTGGACAGCGTCAACGCCTTGTCGCCGGATCAAATGCGTCAGCTCCGGGACGAGCTGGACAGCAAGCTCGCCTCGACGGCAGGCGTTGACCAGTTCGCCCTCACCCCTGAAGAATTGGCCGAGCAGGAACTGCAACGCCGATTGGTCGCGGCGGGCGTGCTGAGCGAGGTCAAGCCGCCACCCCGGTTCATACCCGCCCGCGAGCGTTTCACGCCGGTTACGATCCAAGGCGAGCCGCTCTCTGAAACCATCATCCGCGAGCGTCGCTGAGAGTGGCGGTCTATTTCCTCGACACCAGTGCCGTCGTCAAGCGTTACGTTCAGGAAACCGGCACTGCCTGGATCAAGGCCCTCACCGACCAGTCGACCGGTCATTTCCTCTATGTCGACCGCATCACCGACGTGGAGATGACGGCGGCAATTGCCCGGCGTCGCCGCTTGGGCAGCCTGACCATCGCCCAGGCCGGTACGGCACTGAACGAATTCCGCCAAGACTTCGCCCAACATTACCGCATCGTGGAAATCACGATCCCCCTGCTGCGGCACGCGTCGCAGCTCACCGATCTGCATGTGCTGCGGGCTTATGACGCCGTCCAACTGGCGGCGGCCCTCGACCTCCATCGGCTAGACCCGTCGTTGATAGTTGTGTCGGCCGATGCCGAGCTCAACGCCGCCGCCACGGCCGAAGGGTTGCCCGTCGAGGACCCGAATCACCATCCCTGAACCCACTAGCACTAGCCGGCCCAACGGATGAGCGTCTTGTAATCGAGCCTGTGTTCGATTAGGCGAAATCCAAATCCCGCAGTGAGCCGGCCTGAGTTCCCTCGCCCTGTCTCCGGCAGTACCGGCTCCCTGAACGTCGCCCGGGGCCTGTCGATTGATGGCACTCAGGCCTCGTCAAATCTGTCGAAGAACTGCTCGAACTTCTGTCGCAAGTCGACGTTCCTCGTCTGGCGAAGCGCGGCGACAGTCCCAGCGAAGGGGGGCCCCAGAGGGACGTAGGGGGGGCCCCAGAGGGACATAGTGAATTGCCCTCATAGAGCAGGGGGAATAGGAAGGCTTAGATAAACTGCCCAATTTGCCTGGATTGCTTTCACAATTCACAATGTCCCCCTCGGCTCCCCCGTGTCCCCCTCGGCTCCCCCCGCTGATCCTCGAGCTGCTCACCCGGTTCTGGACCGGCCATCACATCATCCCTCTGGGCACCGAGTCGTTCCGCTGGTTCGAGCCTTATGGCGACCTTCAAGACTTTCGCGCGCGCGGTCGAAGTGAAGCACGCTTCGACTCCGTGTTCCCATGCCGCTTGCCGGTTCCTCGCGAAGAACACTCCCGCTCTCAAGATAAGCTTGTCTCGGTCATGCCGCTTCCCCATCCATCCCCTTTGAATCGCCGCTGGCTCGGCGAGTTCCCGACTATGCTTGCACGCAGGCTATCGCAGGTTCGTCTCGAAACTGGCGGTCCCGGTCTGTGATTAACTGTGAGATCTGGGCAGTTGGAGAAAGTTGAGAGACCGGCAAGAACCGACCCTCTCAGCAATCGTGTTGTTCTCGCGAAGTTGGACAGTCGCGCCGGCAGGGATGCTGATTCCGATTTGCTTAGGCTTGCGTAGTCCCCTGGAGCGAGATAGCTTACGGAGATGATTATTCATGTTTTTTTTGTCATTTCCGGGAGGATGTTGTGCGAAAGACGCAGATGGTGACCGATCGGGAGCTCGAGATCATGAAGATCTTATGGGCTCGGGAGAAGGCGAGTGTCCGGGAAGTTCAGGACGACCTGAACAGGGAGACCGGACCGGTAGCCTACAGTACGGTGCAGACCCTGCTCAACATCATGGAGGACAAAAAGGGCCTGGTCCGTCACGTCGTGGAGGGGAGAACGTTCATCTACTTTCCCAAGAAGTCGTCAGAGCGGACCATCCGCGAGCTGACGAGGCGCTTCGTCGATCGCGTTTTCGACGGGGCGCTGGATCGGGTGATGGTGGCCCTGCTGGACTCGAAGCCGCCGACCCCCGAGGATCTCGAACGCCTTCGTGCCATGATCGACGAGGCGCAGCGGCAATCCATTCAAAATCCCAACGGACACGAGGAGCTACTGATCCAGGCGTCTTGACGCCAATGGACCGTTCAGGTCATGCTCAAGTCAGTGTCCAGGGATCAAGGGCCAGGGAAGTGACGTCAGCGACGTCACTTCCCTGGCCCTTTGCGATACTGGGGCGTTTCCGCGGTCGCGACTTGCCCGGGGCTCGTCCCGCCTGACGATCATATCTGTCGTGAAGTGCACTTGATAAAGCCCCAAGTCGCCTCCAGACTGCCATTTTGGCAAGCAAATCTGGGCCCGGGGGATTATCTGTCAATTTGACACCTAGCACGCAAAGCCTCGGCGCTCGAGGAGCCCTGGATCGTGGCTGGGTAACTGTCCTTAAGTGTCTATTGAAATTCACTTTATGTCGCAGTAAGAGGTGCCTTTCGAGAAAATTCGGCCAAATTGGCACGAGCTCTGCTCTCAGGACTCTTCGAAAACCCGAACTTTGTATTCTGGAGGGCGGTTCCATGAACGGTACGCAGTGGCAGGGGCGGTGGGACCCACTTCGTGAGCTGCAGCGCGAGGTGGGGCGACTGTTCGACGGTCTCGATCCCTTCCAGCCCTTGCGGAATGTCCGGCAGTATCCACCGGTCAATGTTTATGACGCGGGAGAAGGATATATCCTGTCCGCCCAGTTGCCCGGGGTGGCTGCCGAGGAAGTCGAGCTGACCATCACCGGCGAGACATTAACGATGCGCGGAGAACGCAAGCGCCCCGAGGGGGTCAAGGACGACAGCTACCGCCGGCAGGAGCGACCCGTGGGACGGTGGTCCCGGACGATCACCTTGCCCGACCGGGTTGACAGCACCCAGGTGTCGGCCACCTTCACGAACGGTATTCTGACGGTCAACTTGCCCAAGGCCGAAAACGCCAGGCCCCGACATATCGCGGTGAACTCGGGCAGTTGACCTCCGCGCGGTCGTTCCAGGACGATCCATCCCATGGGAGCTCTTATCATGAATGCCACGCATCCTTCGATCCGCGTCACGGTCGGTCACCAGCCGCCGCCGGCAGCCGCGCCGGGCGCGTTTGCGGAGGCCAGCCCGGAACTGCAGCAGGCCTTCACTCCGCCGATCGATATCCACGAGGGCCCCGATGGCCTGACCTTGGAGGCCGACCTGCCGGGCGCCACAGAGGCCAACCTGTTCATCCAGCTCGAGGACAACGTCCTGAGCCTGCACGCGCGTATAGAGCCGCCGGCACCCGAAGGCGCCCGGACGCTTCACGAAGAGTATCACGTGGGCGACTACTACCGGTCGTTCATCCTCAGCGACGAGGTCGATCGCGAGCGGATCACGGCGGAACTCCGAAACGGGGTTCTTCGCCTCGTCCTGCCCAAGGCCGATCGGGCTCGAGCCAGGCGTATCGAGATCCGATCGTGAACCGGCCGGAACTTACCGGCGGGACAGTTCCCTCATGAACCTGATCCGCCGCGCAGCCGGCTCGCTCAGGACCCGCGTCAACCGCAGAGATCACCATTAGTGTTCGGTCATTTACTTACAAACTTCTGGAGTCAATCCATGGGCCGGTCAGGTCACTGGCGTCGCGAACCCTTCATCCCGTTCAATTTTCTTCAAAACGAGCTGGCGCGGGTGCTCGAGGACTACTTTCAGCCAGAGGGCCGCGGAGGTGGACAGAGCCCTCCCACCGATCTGGAGCCCTCCGGCTGGAGCCCGCTCATCGACGTCTACGAGACCCCGGAAGACACGATCGTCGTGGCGGAGATTCCGGGCGTGGATCCGACGAAGATCGAGCTCTCCATCAGCGGCAACTTGCTGATCCTCCGAGGCGTGAAGGAAATCGGCGAGCTGCCTGAAGCACAGCTCCAGGTCAGGGAGCGGCGGTTCGGCACGTTCCTCCGACAGGTCATGGTCCCCGGTGATGTCGACTTTGATGCCGCCCAGGCGGACGCCAAGAACGGCGTCCTGACCGTCCGGATGCCCAAGCGCCGGGCGGCCCAGCCGCGGACCATTCCGATCCGTCCAAGCTAAACGCCGGCGCGAGAATCGACGAGCATTTCCAGCGCCAAAGGGCGACTGGAGAGCCAGCGACGGCTGTGCGTGACTCTCCAGCCGCCGTAGCTCCTCTGTCCCCCATCGATCGCCGGACGGCGCCACCGGTCGAGAACCGGAAGAACTCGACTGCGGCGGTTCTTGTGCTTCCTACCGGGTTCCCCAGCACGGATGACCGCGCCCCATCCGGAAAATGTGGTAAATTAGTCTCGTCGGAATTCGCCTCACACTCGGCGGAGAGTCACGCGATGCATACCGAGAAGATCATCACGTATTCGGCGATGGCAGTTGCCGGCCTGATATGCTTGCTCTTCCTGCTTGACCTGGTGGCGGGAATCTTCGGCCGGAACATCGCGATGGACATCCTGTTCATTCTCGGCGGCGCGTTCCTGCTCTGGCAAGGAATCGAGACGATTTTCGAGCTCCGCTGACCGGGGTCAGATCGTCACGCCAGGCGAAGGAATGGCGGAGAACCCGCGATCAATGCCCTCTCCGCTCGGCCGCGACACGATCCACAATGGCCCGTACCAGGACTTCCCAGGTATAAACCCGCGCCTCGACGGCGACGTCCCATCCGAGTCGGGTCACGGTTTCCGACGTCACGGGACTCAGGGTGGCCAGTCTGACCTGACGACCGACCAGGCTCCGAGCGGCTTCCGGCAAGAGCGCGTGCAGCCTGGTGGCGATCGCAGAGCTCGTCAGGGTGATCCAGTCCACCGTGCCGGATTCGATGCGCCGGGCGACGAGCTCGGGTAAAGCCTCGGCGTCTGCATTCTGGTACACGGCCACCTGGTGGATGTCGGCCACCTTTTCGAGCTCTTCCCTGAGCAGTGCCCGGCCCCGGTCAGCGCGAGCAAGCAGGATCCGTCGGCCCGCGGCTCGAGTTGAGAGCGCCTCGGCAAGGGCTTCCGAGCGATACGAGTCGGGAACAAGATCGGCACGCAGATGATAGCGGGCCAGCGTCTGTGCGGTAGCCGGTCCGATCGCTGCCAGCTTCAGGTGCCCGAATGCACGCAAGTCCGAGCCCAGGCTCACTAGTCGCTCCAGGAAGAAACGAACCCCGTTGCCCGAAGTGAAGACCAGCCACTCAAACTCGGGCAGGCGGCCGATCGCATCGTCGAGCGGGCCGGGATCGGCAACCGGCAAGATCTGGACGGTGGGAGCGAGCAAGACCTCGGCACCGAGCGACTCCAGCCCCGGCGCGATCCGCACTGCCTCGTCCAACGGCCGCGTGACCACGATCCGCTGCCCGAACAAGGGAAGCGACTCGTACCACGACAGCTCGCTCCGTCGCTCGACCACCGACCCGACGACCAGCAGTGCGGGGGTGCGAATATCGTGGCCCTGCGCCTCCTCGGCGATCGTTGCCAGCGTCCCCTCGAAGACGCGCTGAGCCGGCAGTGTTCCCGACTCGATGACCGCCGCGGGTGTGCGTCCATCCTTCCCCGCCTTGATCAAAGTGCGGCAGATTGCGGCCAGGTGGGTCACCCCCATGTAGACGACCAACGTGCCAGGGAAGCGGGCCAGCGCCGACCAGTCCAGCCGGATCCGCTCGACCCGGCCGGACCTTGGTTCCGCCTCGCCTTCGGGGTCTTCATGACCGGTCACGAACGCGACGGCCGAGGAGAGTCCTCGATGAGTGACAGGGATTCCCGCGTACGCTGTCACCCCGACCCCCGCAGTGACTCCCGCCACGATCTCGAAGCGAACCCCGTGGCGCGCGAGGTGCTCGGCCTCCTCGGCCCCGCGACCGAAAACCAAGGGATCTCCCCCCTTGAGCCGGACGACCACCCGTCCGGCCCGGGCGTGCTCGAGCAAGAGCGCATTGATCTGATCCTGGTCGAGCGTGCAATGCCCGCTCGATTTGCCGGCACAGATCCGGATTGCATGGGGAGGTGCCAGATCCAGCAGCCGGGCGCTGGCCAGATGATCGTAAACCACCACATCGGCGTGGGCTAATACATCAGCCCCGCGCACGGTCAAGAGTCCAGGGTCCCCTGGCCCCGCGCCCACGAGATAAACGATTCCCCGGCTCGAACTCATGCGTCGTGCTCTTCTCCTGCTGGACTCGCTGCCCCCGCCTTTTCACCCTACTGCCCGTCGCATGTCTTGGCCAGAGCAGCAGGAGGATGAGAGTGATTCCCATGCCTGGACAGGAATGCCATGATCCGATGAGAGAAGAGTTGCCGAACATGAGAGAAGAGTTGCCGGAAATTGAAGAAGAATCGCCGGACAGAGCCGGCTCCCGCGAGTTCTCGGTCGAGGGAGGCGATGCGGATCGACCGGCGGGATCGTCTACGGAATGTATTTAATCCCGCGGGACTTGGTCAGGTTGACATTCCCCTCGGCATTCGCCACGATCATGTTGCCTTGCACCACGGAACCGGCGCACAGGCCATAGGCATAAAGGCCGTAGCCCTGGTTACCGACGATCCCGTTGCCAGCTCCCGGGAAGCTACCGCCAATGGTCACCCTTTGGGCCCGGTCGAGCACCACACCATTGCCTGCATTGCTGTTGATCTCGTTGCCTTGAACTCGCGTACCTGTCACAACACCGCTGATGTCAAGGCCATCCCCGCCATTTCCCACGATGGTATTTCCCGCCGTCGCCGATCCGATCAGGTTGTGCCGTCCGGCGATCACGACGACACCGGCTCCGGAATTGTTGCGGATTTCATTCCCCAGCACCGCGTTGCCGCTGGACGATCGGATGGTCACACCAGGGCCGCCGCTATAGAGGATTTGATTCTGTAATTCGGTAGACCCGCCCCCGATGGTGTTGGACGACGTGCCGGGACCAAGATAGATCCCACCGAGCGTGTTGCCCAGGTCGGCTCTGCCCTGGGCATTGGTGCCGATATAGGTGTGATACACGACGTTGTTGTGGGCGGAACCGACGATCTCGATTCCGTACCCGCGATTCGCCGAAATCGTCACTTGCGGTTCCACCGAAGGCTGAAAACCGCCGATGGCGTTGTCGTGGGCGTTCCCAGAAATCAGGATGCCACTGCCTTGATTCGGAATGGCCGTCTGGATTTCTGTGTCCGTCCCGACTGCCGTGTCGGTCACTTGCACACCGGTTGCGTTGCCGCCAAGCTCAATACCATTGCCGAGATTGCCCGAGACGATGCAGGTGCGGATCAAGTTGTTTCCGCCGCTGGAGGTGATCAAGGTTCCATCGAGCCGATTCGGAGCTGCGCCCGCAAAGGCGAAGATCCCGTCGAAGGTATTGTACGAAGTGAATCCGCTGGCGGTGTCGCGCACCTCGATGCCGTTGCGGTCGTTGCCGGAAATCACATTGCCAAGCGGGATCACGCCGCCAACTTGCGTGTTCTTGGAAGAACCCGAAACCAACAGCCCGTCGCCACCGTTGGCCACAATGGTGGCGTTGTCGGCCCCGACGCCCATGAAATTGGCCTGGACCGTTGTGTTGTTGGAATTGGTGACTTGCAAACCGTTGCCGCCGTTGCCGCTGAGCACGTTGTAGAACACAAAGGGATTCTGCTGGACCGTGCAGCCGATCAGTTGATTGCCGTTGGCGTTCACGATGGACACGCCGTCCAACCGGTTGCCCAGGGCGGAATTCCCCGAGGCGGAGGTACCGACGAAATTCCCGCTCAAGAGCGTCTGGGTGGCGCCGTTGTTGATGAGCACGCCGTTGCCGCGGTTGCCCGAGATCAGGTTGCCTTGGGGCGGGCGGACGAACACACCCGCTGTGGGATCGTTACCCCCTGTCGACTGACCGCCGATGATATTCCGCGCCGCGCCGTTTGTGACCAGGATGCCGTTCTTGGCGTTGCCGAGTGAGAGCGTACCGCTGGCATCCGTGCCGATGAAATTCATGGCGATCTGATTGTCGTCGGCCCCGTAGATTCCTATACCGTTGCCATAGTTGCCACTGATGACGTTGGAGAGTTGGAATCCGTTGATCGTTGCCTGGTACGAAAAGCCGCTCGTGCCGCTGGTGACGATTCCGACCACCTGATTGCCGGCCACCGAATTGGCACTGGTGATCGCCGTGGACGGATCAACGCCGGGATAGTTGAGGTCCACCCACGCCCCGGCTCCAAACGAGCCGTCTGGATTGCGCTGCACAGTCACCCACGAGCCCTGCGCAAGATTGCTCGAACCGCTCTGGACCGAGTCGGCACTGAGCGTGTAGACGCCATTTTCGGTGCTGCTGATGCCCTCGAAATGGGTGATGTAGTCCTGTCCGATCAGCCCGTTCGGGTAGGCGAATGACGTCCAGTTGGTGAATTGCCCGGTCGCGGAGTCGTAGTCGACCAGGTAACCTTGGCCGATTGTCCGACCTTGGGCGAGGATGTCGCTATAGCCGCCACAGATCGTGTAGCTGGTACCACCGTTGTACCAGATTCCGTAGGCCGTGGTGGTCGTTGAGCCCGGATAGACGATGTCCGGCAGAAACGTGTTCTGGGCGATGTCGTAGAGGAACGCGTGGCCTGTTCCGATGGGCGCGTTCCCCTCCGGACCGTCGGCGTTGCCAACTGCGAGGCCGCCCATCGTGCTATGGACGTAGGTGTACTGTGCGTTGGTATAATCGATCGTCCGGTAGTTGCCGCTCAGCGAGAGATCGGCGGTTGTACCCTCGAAGAGAAAACCATGGACGGTGCCATTGCCGTTCCTGTAACTCCCGACCAGCGCCACGCTGTTCCCGCCGAGATCGTCGGGTCCGTAGACGCTCGTGGATGTGGCGTTCGGGTAGTTGACCGAATAACTCGTGCCGCCGGCGCCCGAGATGGGCCCCTCGTACAGCAGTCCGTTGGCGCCCGACGTCCCGGTGATGAGGTACTGGCCGCTCGTGTCGGAATTGCGAATGCCCTGCCAGACCGAGACCGGCTGCATGCTCACGGCATCGGCGTTGTAGTAGCTGATGGGATTGCTCTGGCCAATCAGGTCGTCGTGGGAGGAGGCGTTGATCTGTACGCCGTCTCCACGGTTGCCGGCGACGGTTTTTCCATCGGCTCGAAGGCCGATGTAGTTGCCCTGAACCGTCACGTCCGAGGCGATCAGCGTGACACCCGCATTGCCGGCGTTCACCAGCGAAAGGTCCCTGAGTATCGATCCATCGGAGCCTCTTGCAAACCGGAGACCGCTGGTACCCTGAAAATCTAAGGTCACGACGGGTGATCCCGCAAACGACGGTGCCGTCGAGCCGTCGATGGTCACGGTATCGGTGATCGCAGGGAGCGATGTCTGGCAGTTCCGTAACGTCCCGGCGACATCAAAGTCGATGGTGTCGGCTCCCGGTCGCTGGTTGGATTCGATGATCGCCTGACGGAATGATCCTGCTCCGTAGTTCCGGAGGTTCGTCACCAGGAATGTGGCCAAGAGTTCCCGGCTTTCCAGAACCTCAACGCCGCGCGGCATGGAATGAAGGGAGTATCGACGCTTCGATCGACCCAGCTTCTTCGAGACTCCAGATTTGAATCGTTTCACACAGTTGAATGATATCATGGCTCATACTTGTTCTCGAAACATGCTTCACCCGGGCTTCCCCGGAAGAGCGTTGATTTGACCTTCCACGACCTCGCGGAGGCCTCCCAAACACGAATCGGACTTGGGCCGAATGCCGGTCTTCGGGTGTGATCGAGCAGCAGTTTCCCGGATGAGCCCTTCGCTCGACTCATCCGGTAGGTCGCAGTGACCTTCGCGGCACTTCTGCCTGCCAAGTACTTATCACAAAAAAAGCAAACAGGCAAAGAAATGCGAATCAAAAGCGTTGCGGCGTGCGTTGCTTGACCTGTAGGACGTGCCTGGAACAATCAGGAGACGGATACTCCGGCTCGAACTCATGCGTCGTGCTCTTCTCCTGCTGGACTCGCTGCCCCCGCCTTTTCACCCTACTGCCCGTCGCATGTCTTGGCCGGAGCCGCAGGAGGATGAGAGTGATTCCCATGCCTGGACAGGAATGCCATGATCCGATGAGAGAAGAGCCGCCGGACAGAGCCGGCTCCTAAAAGTTCCCCGTTGGAGGGAGATCCGTCCCCGATCCGAGCAGTTTCCATCAGCCTGGCACACCACCCGGTCGCAAGTGAGGTCGCCGTTCATGGGAACCGGAACCTTCCACTGGACGAAAGAACGCTTCATCGAGGCCGCGTCGAGCAGTCTGTTCGGCAACGCCAAGGCCGAGTTCCTGGGAGGGAAGGTTTACATCATGACTCCCAAACGGCCACACATCCGTTGCGGGTTCAACCTGGAGCGGCTGTTCAAGGCCATATTGACGCCCGCCGACTGGTCCGTAGTGCGTGAGTCCTGCGTCGCTCTCGCGGGAGGCCTTCCCTTGCCGGACATTGCGGTGCTTCGAGGGCCTGAGTCGGTCCAGTACACCCGGTCGAAAGGCATGCCGACCGAGACCGACGTGGCCCTGATCGTCGAAGTCGCCGACCGGACCTACGCCAAGGACCGCCGGGAAAAGCTGCCCCGCTACGCCGCCGCCGGCATCCCCGCCTACTGGATCGTCAGCGTCAAGCGGCGTCGGGTCGAGGTGTTCTGGCAACCCGAGCGCCAGGGGCAGAGCGCCGCGTATCTGCACTCGACCGTGTACACCGAAGGCCAGAATGTCCCGGGCGAGATTGACGGAGTCGAGCGCGGGAGCATCGCGGTCGCGAAAATCCTCGAGGAAGTCTAACCCGCGGGGAAGGGGAAAAGGAACGTCACTGATATCGACCTTTTGTGAGGGGAGGGAGCCTCGGGGACATGCACGTAAACGCTTGATGCAAGCGGCTTAGGGGCTAAGGAAGCGCTATTCAGCAACGTCCCTTTTCCCCTCCCCGAGGAACTCGACGCGATCATCTACGACGACATCCTCCGCGAGGCGGACCGGATCGCCGATGGCCGGTACTTCATATTCTACATATGTAAGGACGTCGTCGACTGAAGGTTGATCAGTTGAAATTCCTACGAAGTATTTCACCAAACCGCGTGCTTTGAGGACAAAGTTCAAACCGGTACCGCCTCCAAGAGCCAATGTGCAAGAATTGGCGGTCATCCAGCTTCCCAAGGCTTTGAGTGTTCGGCCCTCAACTCTCGCTGGTCCTACCAGCCAGGCGGTATCCGGTTTTGGTTGCAAGGGCTCGCTTGGAAAAAACCATATCTCATCGAAGCCAAAAAACATCTTATTATGGTGATGAGCAGCCAAAATCTTTTTCGTAGGTACTAACAAACCTTGGCCAAGCGATCTTGCACCCGGTCGCAACAGCTCTAGTTCTGGGCTTTGCTCAAGTAGCGAAGCCGGATTCTTGTTGCTATCGACGCATGTGATCAATGAGTATTGCATCCGTTCGTATGTAGACGGGAAATCATTTAGAAAATGGCTTACTGAAAGGTTTAGCCAACCTGCGACATAATCTTTGTAGGTTATCATGGTTTATTCACCCGGAGCCATTGGACGACCAGGGCCACGCGTCTCTGGGATTGTTGTCCAATCCCAATCGTGGGCATGGGGCATGCCGGCTCCATGGTCGTGGTCAAAATCGACGTTCTTGATCGCTCGACCGCTACCATCATAGAATCGACGTTGTATGATAATGCCGTGATCATCACGACGTACGGCTGACGAGTTAGAATTCCCTTTTGCTGGAAGCTCAGGACGGGCCATCTTCCCCTCTCCCCGCCACAATTGTAATCCTTAAACCGAAATCCGCTCAACGATGTTCCGCGTCACCTTCTTCTGCCGCCGGTCGTAAAGCCCGGTCGTTCGCGGCTCCGCGTGCCCGGCGAGGTATTGCACGTCCTCCAGCGGCACGCCCTGGGTGAGCAGGTCGGTAATCGCCGTCACCCGGAAGAAGCGCGGCGACAGCCGCGACGGCAGCCCGGCATCCTTGAGCCGTCGCTTGACCGGCTCGCAGATGCGTTTGGAAGTCATCGCGTTGGTCGTCAGCCGTTTCGTCCGGCCATCGCTCGCCCGGAACAGTGGCCTATCCTTGGCTTCCGCGGCGATAGCGAGAAGAACGTTCTTTCGACCGGAGAGATACCGGGAGAACGCGATCAGCGGGTCCCGCTCCACTATTTGTTCCCAGGTCGGGTTTATGAGCACGCCGCTGATCGGGGCTGGAGGAGTGAATCCGTCGTCTTTCTGTTGCTCGTCGCTCATGGTTCAGCCCCTTTCCGGTGACATCATGCATGTTTCCTGGCCTGAGTCAAGATAGCGGGAAAGAAAGGGGATTGAACTAAACCGCTGCGCGGAAGATGCCCGAAGCCTCAGCCTTCTCACAGCTCGACGGTTTTCCTTTCGCTTGAGCTCCTCCTGACCCTTCTCTCGCCTCTCCGCTTCGTCCCCGATC
>JBAUOX010000271.1:0-4426 GCA_049579985.1 Isosphaeraceae bacterium
GGAGAGACCACCAGAACCTCCTCGACGACCTGGTGAGCGGGGAGGCTTTCGACTCGCCGAATATCCACGAAGTGACGGTTTTGAGGCTTGCGAACCAGATACAAGCGGTGGCCGAGACCATTCACCACGGTCCGAATCCGGACAGCGATCTGAAAGCGCTGCGAAAGGTTCGCTCGCAACTCCTCGGCCAGCTCCGCCGCCCTGGGCGAGAAGATGTCGACACCCTGGGTCATCCGCGGTTCATCAACGTACGCGTTCACCGCGTGTGCGCCAAAGAGCACGGCGTCGGTCCGTCCGCGCAGGAACTCCAGCACGGCGTCATGGATCGTCGCCAGCGGCAAGGGTTCACGCATGATGAACTCTCGAAATGTCAACGAGCCATCCCCGAACATGGATCACCTCCCCAGGTACCAGACTACCCGTGCCGATCGCTTGCGACAATCCGAGGCGATGATGCCGTCCGACCTCGGCGACAACCGTCGGGTCGTGCTCGACCATCTGGGCGGCCGCTACGGCCGTCATTTCATCAACAATTGGGCGTTTCTCCGGTTCGCCCAGGAACAGGGATTGGATCTGGACCTCACGACGCCGCCGAAGCGGCCCGATTCCAAGGAATCGTTTCGAACGCGTGCGATTCTCGATCGGCCAGAGTCAGGTCGATGATCCATCCCGGCGAGCTTCCCGCGGCCTCGGGTCGGCAGCCCGGCGCTCAGCTCAGCCAATTCTCGACGCGAAGCAGGGCACCCGCGGTTTCCTGCATGGACCTGCTTCCGCGTTCGCTGAAAACGGTGAACGGCCGGGTTGTCTCACGGCCTGTGAGGAGCCGGCTTTTGTCCTGAGCCAGGGACCGGCGACGGCGACGGGAATCCCAGGAAACGGGCGAACCGCCACTGGCGGTGCTTCGCATACCAAGCCTGCCGCGCACGATCACGTGTTCGTCTCACTCTCGTCGCGTCCATCGTCCGATTCCTCTTGCGTTCGACCTCGGAATCTCACCGGCCCACTCTTCTATCGCCAACTCGTGGACAGATCGGACAGCGGATGGCTGGGTCGGGAACGAAAGAGGACGTGACTTTGGGGATTCGGTTCGCAGGTCGACGGACTGGAAGGGATTCGGTCGTGATGGGACTGATCGGAACGTGATGGGAACGAAACCAACAATCCAGGTGGAGCGCCACGTGGTGTTCCTCACCACGAGCTTCCCCCGCCGCCGCCGAAACCGCCGCCGCTGGATCCGCCGCCGCCGAAACCGCCGCTGGACCAGCCGTAGCCACCGCCCCGGCCGCTGCCGGTGTCGATCTGGACCCGCGGCTGCGTGGGAAACGTCCGGTTCATCATCCAGATCGAGCGATCGAGGCCGTTGACCAGCATCCAGGTCGAGAAATCCATCGGCCGGGCCGGCTGATACCAGTCGGGAGGCTGCCGATAGAGGCCGGCGAACGCCTTGCCCCAACGATTCGACAGGCCGAAGATGATCGCATAAGGGAGCAACCGCTCGAAGACTCCCTGGCGCTCATTCTCCTGGAGATTGTCCACCTCGGCCCGGCGGATGTACTCTTGCAGTCCGGCGATCTTCTCCCAGGTAATCCGCCCCTTGCGTGTCTTCCGCGGCATGAACCGGCTGGTGATCACGACCGCGAGCACGGAGAGGACCCCGGCGATGACGACCGGAACGAAGAAGACCCTGCCGATCAGGCCGTACTGGATCATGCACGTTACGGCCAGCACCGCCAGGACAAGCAGGATTCCCAGCACGAAAGAGGCCCCCCGAACGGTCTCCGGGTTGCCATCGAAGTAACCTTCCTTGCTCAGACCCCGATAGAGATCGTCCTTCACCTGCGGCAGCACCGGGTAGAACTTCTCTTGAAGATCGCTCAGGGTGACGCTGCCTTTGCCGCCAAAGATCTTGTTGTACAGCCTCTGCTCGAAGTTCTTGAGCCCTTGCGGCTCCCTCAGCTTGATGAACCGGTAGTCGCTGCCCGAGGAGAGCCAGGAGTTCGAACCGACCTCCTCGATCTTCAAGTAGCCGCGGACCGCCAGGTCGATGATCGTGGCCGAGATGTCGCGCAGATCGACCTGTTCGTCGACGAGCGTGCCCACCTCGGCCGGCGTCAAGCCGTCCGGCGCCTCGTAGTTGACCACGATCGTGCCGGTGCCCGGCAGGTCGCGGCCGCGCAAGAACCAGGAGAAAAAGCAACCGGCCAGGGTCGCGGGGAAGACTGCGTAGGGAAAGTTATCGGCCAGCCACCAGGAGATTTCTTTCCACCAGCCGGGCTGCGCGACAGCGTCCGCCGGCATCGAGATCTCGACCGTGATCCCTACGCGCGGTTGAAGCGGCCCTGTGGTGAACTCCACCGTCCGCGCGTCGATGGCGCGCTTCGTGAAGTTCTTGCCCCGCGCGTTGAAGTAGCCGGTCCAGGCATCGTAGCCGAGCTCGAAATCGTTGAGATCGCGGGGAAGATGAACCGTCACCTTCGAGGCGTCGATCGGCACCTGCCACTCGGTGCCCGTGGCGTTCCAGCGCAGGACCGCGTAATTCCCCTTCTCCCAGGCATGGTTGCCCTCCCAGAGGATGGCGCGTTCGACCTGATAGCGCAGGCGGTACCGCCGACGTCCCTGAACCGTGTATTCAGGGCTGCCGATCCGGATCTTCATCAAGTTTTCCTCGTACGAGACCGAGGTCTCGTAATCCCGACCCTCACCATCGTCCACCCCCCGGAGCTTGACGCGCAGCGCGTACAGGTGCATGCCCACGGCGTAGCGGATCGGCATCTCGCGGAGGATTCCGTGTTTCGGAACCGAGAAATCGGCGTCGATCGTCTCGGTCACATCCAGGCTGGCGTCAGGGTTGATGACGAGCTGAACGTCGAAGTTGCGAATGGACCAGCCGCTTTCGGCCCATGCCGGAGCCTGGCCAAGGGCGCAGAAGGCGGCCAACCCCACCAGGACAGACAGGGCGTTTGACCGGTTCACAGTTCTCTCCTCCCCCTCGGCCTGACTCAGGCGGACTGGCCAGGACCCGAGCCGGCAGGAGTGGATTTGTCCGTGCCGGTGCCAACCTTGACGCTACCGTCGAATTCGACGCGGGGCGCCGCTCGCTCGGCCTCGTCGAGCTGAAAATAGGTTCGTTCGCCGAAACCCATCGCCGAGGCAACCAGGTTCGATGGAAAACTCTGAACCAGGGTGTTCAGGTCCCGGATCACCGCGTTGTAATAGCGCCGGGCGTATTGAACGTTGTTCTCGATGTCCACCAGCGACTTCTGCAATTCCTGGAAGTTCTGGCTGGCTTTCAGCTCGGGATACGCCTCGGCCAGGGCAAACAGCCGGCCGACCGCGGTCGAGAGCCCGCGCTCGCTCTCACCGCGCTCCGTCAGCGAACCGGCTTGCGTCGCCTGCGACCTCGCCTGGACCACGTTCTCCAGCGTGCTTGACTCATGCCGCGCATAACCCTTGACCGTCTCGACCAGGGCCGGAACCAGGTCCCATCGGCGCTTGAGCTGGACGTCGATGTCGCTCCAGGCACCATCCGCACGCTTGTTGAGACTGACGAGCTGATTGTAAGCCCAGGCCAGGTAGAGGAGCACCAGGACCACAACACTGCCGACGATCCACCAGAACACGATGGCTCTCCTTCTATTAACATAATCGACATCGACCGGACGCTACGCAGTCTAACCCAACTGATGGGCAGGCAAAAGGGGCGTCGCCCGATGATCCAGGGCCGTTTCGTTTTGGGTGCAACCCGTTTGGCTGCAACTCTCGCGTGATCGTAAGTCCTTGAAATAGCGCGAGAACGTACAAGTCCGAGGGATCGAGACTGGTCCGGTGGCGCGCTCGAGGAGGCATTATTCGCCGTCGGGGCTGAAAGGGGACGCTCAGGGCACTTATCCTGATCGCTGGATGAACATGTCCCAAACGGGAATGGTCAGGAGTCGGTCCCCATGAGCACCTGTGAGAGTAATCCGCCCACTGCGGCCTGTCCACCGACTGTCGAGGATCTGCGGCGCCAGGCCCATGAGCGGCTCGACGAGATCATCGCGTACTGCTCGAATGACCAAGGACCCGCGTCTTTCCTCGAGTTCGAGACGGCCTTGCTGGGACTCTTGCGGTCGCTGGGATGCCTGCTGATCCAGCTCTTCCTCCGGGCGCGTCATAATCGGCTCGACCCGGGGGTCTGGCAGGCCCGCGGCTATCGCGTGGCGGACCCCACCGCCGGGCGGACCCTCAAGACCAGTTGCGGGTCGGTCGCCTACGTCCGGGCGTTCCTCGTGCCGCGCCGCGGCGGCGGGCACGGTGTCCACCACCTGGACGTGGCGTTGGGGCTGACCCGCGACGCTTACAGCCCTTTGCTCATCGGGTGGTTCTGCCGGTTGGCCACGCGGGTGAGCTTCCAGATCGCCAGCGGATTCGGGGAGATGTTTCTGGG
>JBAUOX010000272.1:0-3799 GCA_049579985.1 Isosphaeraceae bacterium
GAAGATAGCAGGGGTCTAGACCGCATCGCCTCGTCACCTTGCCCGCCCTGTTTCAGGCCAACCACAAGGCCACAGTTCTCCAGGAATTCCCATGAACAGCGTCTTCGACACCACCAGCGTCCAGCCCCTGATCCTGGAGTTACTGGCCCGCCACAACCGGTTCCAGCCCAAGCAGCTCGAGGAAATCGGGGAACTGCTGGGAAAAGCCAATCCCGGCGCGATACTCGAAGTCGTGCTGATCAAGGGCGGCTACCTCTCGGATCAGGAGGTCGCGAACCTCTATGCCGAGGACCTGTTCCTTCCCCTCGCGGTCCGGCGAGACGCAAGCTCCGAGATCGACAAGGAGCTGGCCAGCCTCCTTCCCGAGAAGCTCTGCACCGACAAGCTGATCTGCCCGATGGCCTTGCGCGATAACGTGCTCGACGTGGCCTTCGTCTCGCCCGAAACGATGGGTGTGGTCGATGAGCTTCAGCTCCTCACCGGGCTGCGAATCAACCCCCTGATCGGCCCCTTGTCGCTCGTCGAGCTTCAACTCGACGCGCTCTACCGCGCCCACCGTGAAAGCAAGACCATTGGCGAAGGGAGCGAGGATTTCCAGGACATCGGCGATCAACTCGACGAGCTCGACGAGAACATCCTCAACATCGACACTCCGCCGCCCAACGACGAGAATGGCCGGATCGTTCGCATGGTGAATCAGATCCTCGAGCAGGCCATGCGCAACGGTGCCAGCGACATCCACCTCGAGCCGTTCGAGGACTGCTGCAAGTTCCGGCTCCGAATCGACGGCGAACTCCACGAGCTCCCCTCGCCGTCCAAGGCGGTCTTCATCATGATCCTCTCCCGCCTCAAGGTGCTGGCCAAGATGGACATCGCCGAGAAGCGCATACCCCAGGACGGCGCCATCGCGCTGCGGGCGGGCGACAAGCGGGTGGACCTCCGCGTCAACACGGTGCCGACCGTCCACGGCGAGAAGATGGTCATGCGAATTCTCGACAAGGACGCCATTCCGCTGAACCTGACTGGCCTGGGACTCGACGAACGGCAGTCCGCCGACCTGCTCGAATCGATTCACACCCCCTACGGGCTGGCCCTGGTGACCGGGCCGACCGGCAGCGGCAAGTCCACGACTCTGTATGCCTGCCTCAACCTGCTCAACGAGCCCCGGCACAATATCTGCACTGTCGAAGACCCGGTCGAGTACAAGTTCAAGGGGATGAATCAGGTTCAGGTCAAGGTCCAGGTTGGGCTCACGTTTTCCACGGCGTTGCGGGCCTTTCTCCGGCAGGACCCCGACATCATCATGGTGGGCGAGGTCCGCGACCAGGAGACCGCCGAGATCTGCCTACGCGCGGCGCTCACCGGTCACTTTGTCCTCTCGACGATCCATACCAATGACGCCCTTTCGGCGGTCACGCGGCTTCAGGACATGGGTATCGAGCCGTTCCTGCTGTCGTGTACGCTCCGCGTCCTGGAGGCCCAGCGCCTGGTCCGCCGACTCTGTCCCAAGTGCAAGGAGGCATACGAGGTTGATGAGGAGCTGGCCGCCCGGCATGGCTTGACGCCGGGCGAAGTCCTTTATCGTCCCAAGGGTTGTCTTCAATGCCGACGGCTGGGCTACCGGGGCCGCTTGGGCGTCTTCGAGGTCATCCGCATCACCCCCGGGCTCACCCAGCTCATCCAGAAGCGCGTGCCGCTCGACCAGCTCCGCAAGGCTGCCCGCGAGGAGGGGATGAAGACACTCTACGACAGCGCACTGGACAAGGTTCGCCAGGGACTCACCAGTCTCGAAGCCGCACTCAGCGTCACCATGGCCGAGGAGGCCTGAGATACCCCCATCAAGGCAACCACACTCCGGTTCAGGGCCTCACTGTGGAACTCGTGACGAAATGCCGATATTTCCAGTGATGGAGAGTGAACGTGTAGAATGGGATGCATCGGTGGATCGGTCGGTCTTTCTCGTCTAGCGATCGAACCGACCCATCACCTGTCCATCAGGCAATCGCGAGGTTGAGGGCCCGGACCAATGCCAGAACATCGCTAGCACTGCGACCGGTGAACTGTCCGCCGGTTCCAACCTTCCGGATGCCTGGACGGGCTCGAGTCACGGGAGTTACAGAGCACCTGATTGGGACTGGCAGGCTGCATGTCCCTGTTCACACCGCTCGCCATGACTCTCATCAACGTCCCGGCGATGCCGTGAATAGGCTAGCCCATCCGCCTCGCCCTACTCCGACCGCCGAGATCAACGTCCAGTACGCCGCGTTCGTGGCCGACTTCTCCCTGGTGGAGGTGGTCTCGTCAGCCAGCGTCCCTGGCATCGCACAGAGCAGCACGGCGGCGGTCTTTCCAACTACCTCACCAATCGCGCGCGGCAGATGGCGATCAACCTGGTCGTTTACTTCAACGGCTTTCCGATCAAGCTTCCCGCGTTCAACCCACCACCCCACACTCCGACCCAGCGGGGGGCGATCCAGTCTTACGTCTATCAGCAGGTGGCAGAGGCAGCCCGACCAGCATCGTGGGATCGCTCCTGACCATCCCCTGCCCACCACCGCCAGCATGGACCTGACCATCTACAATACGGCGGTGCTCGCCGCCATCGAGCAATCGCGGCAGCGCGCGTCCTGGGGGGCTGACCCAGATGTTCGCCGGCAAGCTGCGAATTGCCGCCCCGCAGCCAGCCAATCGGCTGGGGATCGTCGCCAACGGCTCGGGCGGCGGCTCGGGAGCCGGGACCGACCACCGTGAGCGTCCCCGGAGCAGGGAGCAGCACGACGGGCCTGTAGCCGGATTTCGCACCAAAGACAGGGGATCGGACGACCCGTCGCCGCGTCTCCCGCGCCAGCGGTGGCTGGGGTCGAAGCCGGCTTCAGCCGGCGAGCCCCCGAATTCTCGGACGGGGGGCGGCGTCTGGAGGGCACCGACGCCATTCACCCGGCTCGCGCGCGGGCTGCGGAAAAAGGCCGTGGCGCGAGCCTTTTCGCCAGTCTCCGCCCCCAGATGTTCTATGAGTTTGAGAGTGCGTCAGGAGTTCTCCTGAAATCCAGGGGATTGTTACTCTCATGTTGCGATGGATGACGGCGATTTCGGGTCTCTTCCTCACAGTCTTCGCGGCGGTCGCACTTTCGGGTCCAGGCCGGATCGACATCACCGACGGCAAGGTCCGATATGAGGTCGCCCACAGTATTGTCGACCATGGAGACGTCGACATCCGGGATCCGAAGATCGAGTTCACCGTCCTCCCTGGACGCGGCGGCCGACGGTACAGTCAGTACCGGTTCCCTCAATCGGCCGCGGGCGTGGCCGCGATCCTCGCCGCCGACGCCACCGGGCCGGTGAGTGAGGCCCGCCGTCGATTCTTCTTCACGCTCACGAGCGCGGTCGCGAGTGCGGTGCTGGCTGCCACCTATGCGGCACTCTTCCGCCGCCTGGGCTTCGGGCCGAAAGCATCCCTGCTGTGGGCGGCTGGGGGGATTTTCTGCACGCCCAACTGGTACTATGGGACGAGCAGCTTCGATGAGATTCTTGGCACGGCCGCAGTGGTCCTGGCCGTGGCACTTGCGCTGGGGTGCCGGCAATGCCATCCCCGCGCGGGGGCGGTCGCCGCCGGGCTGGCGCTGGGCCTGGCGTTCAACTGCAAGCAGCCGCTGGGCATCTTCGTCCTGCCGGCGATGGCGGCGCTTTACGATCCCGGAACCGGCTGGCGGTCGCAATGGGGGCGGCTGGCGACCGCCGCCGCCCTGCTGGCCGCCGGGGTTGCCGTATACGAGAGTTACGAATGGTACAAGTTCCCTCC
>JBAUOX010000273.1:0-8890 GCA_049579985.1 Isosphaeraceae bacterium
ACTCAAGCCGGTGGCCATCGACGGCAAGTGCCAGCGCGGTTCGGCGCGGCGCACCGTCGGTCAATCGGCCCTGCACGTCGTCAGCGCCTGGTCAGTGGAGAATCACCTGACCTTGGGCCAAGTGGCCACCGACGCCAAATCCAACGAGATTACGGCCATTCCCGAGTTGCTCGAGCTCTTGGACCTCGAAGGGGCCGTGGTGACCATCGATGCCATGGGCTGTCAGAAAGACATCGCCGCCAAGATCGTCGGCGGGGGTGGCCAGTACGTGCTGGCCGTCAAGGAGAACCAGCCGCATCTCTACGAGGACATCGAGCGGGCGTTCGACGAGGCTCTGGATCAGGGCGAGCCGGGGGTCGACTTCACCGAGTGCCAGACCGAAGGGCCCCGGACGGGTCGCCAGGAGACGCGCACTTGCTGTGTGATCACCAACCCGAAGGGGATCCGGGATGCGGGCCTGTGGACGGGGCTGACGGCGATCGTCATGGTAATCAGCGAGCGGGTGGTCAACGGTGTCGCCGGGAGTGAGACCCGCTACTTCATCGGGAGTGCGGCGAGGACGGCGGAGGAGTATTTGCGTTGGGTACGTGGTCATTGGGGGATTGAGAACTCACTACACTGGGTGTTGGATGTCTGTTTCCGCGAGGATGACCAAAGGCATTGGGCGGGGAACAGCGCGGAGAATCTGGGGTGGATCCGGAAGCTGGCGTTGTGTCTGCTCAAGGCGGAGAAGAGCCGTAGCAGCAAGGGAAAGAGTATCGCCACCCGCCGCCTCATAGCGGGGTGGAAGAACGACTACCTGTTAACTGTACTGGCCCAAATCACTGAGAAATCTGGTGCGTAAGCCCTGGGGAGTTCTCGCCCGTAAGACCCCCAGAACTTGCGATAGGAACCGAGTAGATAAGAACGTACTGAGCGAGATAAGGGCACCAGGGCGACAAAGCTCACTGTAAGGTGAATGTCTTGACGTTCGGTAACAGGAGATGATCGGTGGTAACCCCACCAGATAGAATGAGCATCCTTCTCAATGACTCGGCTCTCCCCGGCTCCCGAATGGGGTAGTTCCGGGGACACCATACCCAACTCCGAAAAGTTGGGTATGGTGTCCCCGGAACTGCCGCCCGAATTCTTGGTCGGGTTTTTCTTAGCCGCGTGCGTCCTCGGGTGTCTTCCATGCTCAACCTAATCGAAGTAGATTCCAGGCGATGGTAACGGTTTGGGGTCAACGACCCACCCCTGAAGGGAGTGGGCTTGGACCTGTACTAGCCGGCGAGCCGGTGTTCCGATCCCATACGCCGATTGACTGCGGCGTTTGCCCAGAGTCTGATGACCCGGGCGGAGTTCACATCGGCATGGGCCTTATGACCACACCTGCCGCACTCGAATTCCGACTGGCTCTTGCGGTTGCCCTTGTCGCAGTGACCGCACTCGGCGCACGTCCGGGAGCTGTCGCGGGGGTTGACTCCCTCGAACACGACCCCAGCCAGCGTCGCCTTGTACTCCACGAACGACCGCAATTGAGCGAACGACCAGCCGCTCATCCGCGCTCGTTGCCGCTTGCGAAACCGAGTCCGGTCGCGGATGCCCTTGAGATTCTCCATCCCAATACCGCGTCCGGTGTCTTTGGCCTTGGCAACGAGCTGCTTGCTGATCTGGTGGTTGACGTCCCGCTTGTACCGCGACTCCTTCCTCTTGGATCGCACGATCGCCTTGTGGCAGTGCCGCCGCTTGCTCCGCTTGGCTCCCCTGGTTGCCTTGCCCAGCGTTCGTCGCCTGGCAGCGTACTGGATCCGCTTGGCCTCGATCTTCTCCGAGGTGTGCTTGGCCCCGTCGCTGTCCACGGCGATGTTGATCGCGCCCAGGTCCACGCCGACGAAGTCCGTCGTGGCAGGCTTGGTCCCCTCAGGGATATCGACCGTGACCAGCAAGAACCACTTGCCGTCCTTGCGGAGCACCAGGTCGCATTGACCCTTGGCGTTGGTAAACCGTTCGGCCTGATACTTCCCCATGACCAATGGTACTAAGACTCGTCCATTCAAGGTCAGCAGGCTCACTTCATCAGGACCCTTGAACGACATCATCCGCTGGTCATAAGGCATCGCGGAATGGTTGCGAAACTGCGGCCGCTTGTCCTTGTCGCGCTTGTAGGCTTCACAGACTTGCGCGATGCATCGGACAGCCATCTGGGAGGACAGGCCGAACCGCTCCCGCAACTCGGCATAGCACAGCTTCTGAAGCAGGATCTTGTTCGCCGTCTTGCGGTCGAACGCCTCCCCGGCCAGCCAGTTGGCGGCCTCGTTGAACCGTTCGACCGTCGCCCGAAGCTTTCGAGCCTGGTCTGGTTCCGGCAGGAGTTGGATCTGGAGAGTCAAGTTCATACCACAGTTATAGGCTGTTTCATTAACCAGTCAAGAGGAGGACGCGGCTTCCTCCCACCCCTGAAGGGCGTGGGCTTCCGCCGCGAGGAAAGCTGTGAAGCACATGTTAAATCTCAAGGTCGGTCGCTCGGAATCGGATCTGTCGGGTTGGTCAGAGGGCTTCGATGCGTACCGAGTAGCGCCGGGTCATCACCCCATGTTCATCCATGGGGACGCTCTCAGCGTCCTCAGAACCTTCCCGGACGAATCCATAGATTGCAGCATGACCAGCCCCCCGTACTGGGGACAGCGCAGTTACTCCGGCGGCGGCATGGGTCTCGAAACTTCATACGAGGAATATGTCGAGAACCTCGTCGAAATCTGCAACCAGATCCATCGGGTCTCCAAACGGACCGGCTCGTTCTGGCTTAACATCGGGGATGCGTACCTGAACAAGAACTTGCTTGGGTTACCGTGGCGGGTAGCGTTTGCCTTGATGGACCGTCAGGGCTGGATTCTCCGCAACAGCATCGTCTGGAACAAAGTCAAGGGCGGACTTGACAACACCAAGGACAAGTTGCGGAACGTCCACGAGATGGTTTTCCACTTCGTCAGGGACAGCAAGGGCTATTACTACGACATGGACGCCGCCAGGAGCAAACCCGGCTCGTCCAAAATCGTTGGCGGCGCGGTTGTCTCGGCGACAGGCGTTAGCGGCGTCCGGTATCGGCGACAGATCGAGCTTTCGACCGACCTGAACGACGAGGAGAAGCGGAACGCGATGGCGGCGTTAGACGCCGTTTTGCTAGATGTCATGGAGGATCGGCTCTCAGACTTCCGAATGATAATCCGAGCCCAGCAGAGGACCACGCACTCGGACTCGGACAAAGTTTCAGGGCGGGCGAGAGAAATTAGGGAGAGGGGCTTTTATTTCCTAAAGTACCACCCGAATGGGAGCAAGCTCAGCGACGTTTGGGACATACTTCCCGAAGACACACAAAAGCGGAAAGGTCACTTCGCCGCCTACCCAGCCGACCTTTGCAAGATCCCAATCATGACTACGTGCCCTGAAAACGGGGTCGTTCTGGACCCCTTCTCTGGAACCGGCACGACGAACTATGTCGCATTCGGACACGGGAGGAAGTCGATAGGTATTGATGTTTGCGGAGAATACATCAAAATGGCATCCGAAAGATGCAGGCTTCTCCTATGACTAGAGGGGGAAGAAACGGAGGTCTTCTCGCATGCCCGATTTCGCCAAGGCACTCGGGGCTGCCAAAGGAGCCTCCACGCTGATACGGTTGGACGCGTCAAGCCCCCGCCGCCGGTTTTCTTGCGTGGCTCTTGGGGCGGGGACGGTCTTTGATCGTCCCGGCCCCAAGACCGTCCTCCCGGGTTGGCGATGTCCGGACGCTTTCGGCCTTGTATCCTCTGATGTCTTGGCTCTAGTTCGGAAGGCATCCCCCTGGAGAAAGCCAAGGGAACCGGTCGCGTCGGACGTCGTTGCGACGGTTGATCAGTCTGATATACGTGTGTTAGGTCCGCATGAGTTTGATCCGCCAGGAGCTTCCTCCCTCTCCTCGAGTCTTGTACGAAGAGGAAGAGGACGGGAGAAGTGGGGGGAAAGAGATCGGGATCAAAATCGGGATCAGGATCAGGACATAGAGCACGAGGCAGCGCGGCGTATTGAGTCCTGATCTTACTCGTACTCTGAATCCTGATCGTCTTCGTAATCTTGTCGTAAACTCAGTAGGTCGGGATTGTGCGGAGGATCTTTGCCAACCGCCAGGACATGTGCCACCCCGAGAAGTCGGTGGAACTCCCGTCAATCCCAATCGGAGAATAAAACGGCCCTGCGGCGCGACCGAGCCACGCTTCGCCAGCAGAGTTTCCCTGAATTCCTCACGTGCGCGCTCATGAGAAAACGCGCGCGATCAGGAACGCGGCTGTCGCCGCGACACCACCGATCAACATTGTCTGAGCGGCACTGCGCCACGGCCGTGTGCCGGTGAACCGCCCCTTCACGTAGCCGAAGGCCAAGAGCGCCACCAGCGTAACGGCAATCGAGACGAGCAAGGCGCTTTGGGTGGAGCTGATCACCATGTACGGCGAAAGCGGTATCAAGCCGCCTGCAATGTAAGCCCCCGCGATCGTCAGGGCGCTCCACAGCGCGCGGCCGGGATCGGGCTCCTCCAGGCCAAGCTCGAACCGCATCATGAAATCGACCCAGGCGGGGTGGTTGTTGCGGAACGCCCGCAAGATCGGCGCGATCTCGGCGTCGGTCAGGCCGTAGTGCTGGAAGACTTCCGCGACCTCCAGCTCCTCGACGTCGGGAACGGCCTGGACTTCGCGCTCTTCACGCAGCTTCTCGTTGGCGAAGTGCTCCGCGTCGCTACGGGCCGCGAGATAGCCGCCCAAGCCCATGGCGATCGAACCGGCGGCAACCTCGGCTAGACCCGCGGTGACGATGATCGCGGTGGTCGCCACTGCCGATCCCGACAGCCCAGCCGCCAGCGCGAACGGAACAGTCAATCCGTCAGACATGCCGATCACGACGTCACGTACGGCCTCGCTGGCAGTGAAATGGCGCTCGACATGGAGCACTTGGTGCATGGGGCTGTCTCACTGAAGTCTTTGAAAGCGGGATGAGGACGGGACCTCGGAAATCAATCCAGCTCACCGCACGGACGGCGGGCGTCACGCTCAAACCAGTTGTCGCGATAGTAATGCCCGCCGCGACTCCATGCCAGCATACTGGCCGCCAGGTATGCCGGAATGAAGACCGGCCCCCACCTCTCGGCTTGCCGCACGTGGGCCTGCTCATGATCGCGCAGCTCTTCGAGGCTGGGCGCATCCCGACCGAGTATCACATGTCCCAGCGTCATCGCTTCGAAGCCGATACGGTTGGCGAACCATCTGGCAAACCCGCCGTGAAACTCCAGAGCCCCGCGCCGGTGCTGAACCCGTCCGCCCGTGCCCAGCGTGAGCGTTCCGGCAACCAGCCCCACCAAGGTGGTCGGCGCCGCCCAGGTGTAACACGCCAATCGGGTCAGTGGCTTGGCCACGACAGGCCGGGCCAGCCGGCTCTGTGCGTGTTCAACGCGGCTCGCCCGCTGACGGTGTGGTCGCTTCTGTCGCCGATCCCGATCGCGCCCCATGCTATGATCCAGCCTCGGGAACGTGGTAAGATTTGTCGCCCGGATCGGTATCCGCCCCGATTCGGATTGCCCGCGCAGCCCGGTACGGCTCGAGTAACGCAATCAGGCCGGGCCGACCAGGTCGCCGGCCGGAGGGCTTCGACCTCACGTGAGCGCCAACTGCCAACCAACCGATCTCCACGCCGCGGATCTGCCACCCTTCGTCCGTGCCGACCTGAACGAGCCGCCGCTGGTACGTGTGAGCTGGGTCTGGACGATCGCACCAGCTTATGCGGGCGTATTTATCTGGATTCCTCTGCTCGACCGGCTGGGAACGTGCTTGCCGGGGCAAACGAGCCTGGGCTGGCTGGCCGCCGCGGCCGTGCTGGCGGCAGTGGCGTGCTGTTTTCTGCTCTACGACATCCCGGCCTTGTGGGGGTGGACGGCCGGTCGTCGTCTGGGGGTGGTCGGTGCATCGACGTTTGGCACGACCGGGTCGGAGTGGATCACCGGCGTGGGTGTGGGGCTGGCCGCTCTTGGCTATTACGCGGTCTCGGTCACCATGGCAATCAAGTTGATCATGTTCGGACTGCTCTCGTGCGGCCTGATCGACGTGAGGGTCTTCAAACCCTGGAGTCTCGGGTCTCTCGTCCTGGAAAGCCCCGTCTTCCTGCTGACGGCCCTGTTCTGGATCTACATAACCACGGTGGTCTGCCGGCTGCGGATGGCGGGCGTGATCTTTGCCCTCATGCAGGTCTACACGCCGGTGCCGCTCTTGCTCCTGGGTGCGACGGCCTTGCTTGCGAGCGCTGGCTTGCCGACGTTCGCCGCGGCGCAGGAGTCGCTGGCTCAGCTCGACCCAGCCCTGAGGTTGCAAGTGGAACCGTGCCAGGCGCATCTGTTCCAGCTTATGTTCGGAGGTTTTGCCCTTTCCGGTTTGATGGGCGTCGAATGGGGCATGGCCGTCAGCGAGCGCCGCGATGTGCGCATCGGCGGCTGGATCGGGATCATCCTGGCTGGTTCTTACTGTGCGGTCATGGCGCTGCTCACGGTGGCCGGCGCGCTGGGCCAGTCCGCTCGAGGTGGGTTCCAGGCAGTGAGGGACGTGCCAGCCTTCCCGCTCTCGTTTCATTGGGCCGTTTTCGTAGGCATTGGCGGAATCAAGGGCGGCGCGATTCTCAACCTTTTCGGGCTGGCCACGCTGCCCGCGGGGTGTTACTCGGCCTGGACCTTCAGCCGCCGGCTGTCGATGCACTGGCCGGCAATTGGCCTGGGCCCCTGGGCCCGGATCGGCGGGGTCCTGGCGTTCGTCCTGATCGCCACCTCCTGGGCGGGCCGTATCGAAGAGTTCTTCAACCTCATGGGTGCCATCTTCGCGCCCGCCATCGGCACTTTGGTCGCTGATGCTCTGCGGCAGAAGGGGCAGTGGCATGGAGTTCGCCGCGGCTGGAACCCAGCGGGGCTGCTGGCCTGGGGGCTTGGGGTGGCTGTCGGCCTGCTGCCGGTGCTCGGGGCATTGATCGATTGGAGCGCGGCACGGCGGTTCCAGCCGGCAGCCTTGTACGCGTTTCTCACCTCGGCCGGACTCTACCTGGCGTTGGCGCCCCTCGGGCTGGAGCGCCCCCTGGCTCTTCTTCCCGAACCGGTCGCCGGGGGTACGCCGAAGCCCGTCCCGGTCAGCCCCGACCTGGAGCCAGCGCGAGGCGCGGCCGGTTGACTCTCGATCGATCTGATCCCCGTTGACGAGGACCTGCTGGTCGAGAAGGCCGAGGGCATCATGCTGGACGTCTGGCCAAAGCTCCAGGCCAATTACCACGATTCGTCGCAAAGCTCGTTTTTCCGTGCGGGTGGTAAAGCTTGCGTCGGGATGTCGCCGGCACCAGGAGTTTTGGTTCCCGGGCAGGGTTCAGCGACATCTCATGGCGACGCCAGCGACGTGATCATCTGAATGTACGGCAGGAACACGGCCAGGATGATGAAGAACACGATCCCGCCCAGAATCACGACCAGGAGGGGCTGGATCAGGTGGCCCAGGTTCTTGACCATGCCCGAGACTTGCTCCTCGTAGTCGTCGGCCAGGTGGTTGAGGCTTTCGGGAACCTTCCCCGTTTCCTCACCGGTCTGGAGCACCGCGATGACGTCGGGGGAAAACTGGCCGGAGGGCGCAAGCGCGGCGCTCAGCTCCTTGCCTTGCATGACCTTGTCCTTGGCGGCGCGGACGGCCTGGCTGATCGGTGTCATGGCGAGCACGCCGGCGGTCAGGTCGATCGAGCTGCCGACGTCCACGCCGGCATCGAGCAGGGTCGAAAGCGTGCGCGCGAACCGGCTGATGTCGAGCTTGCGGCAGAGCGCGCCGAAGACCGGAGTCCTCAGAATCAGGCGGTCGATCAGGGTCTTGCCCGGCGAGGTCTTGTAGAACCGATAGATCAGGAACGGAGTGCCGACCAGCACCAGGGGAATGAGCCACCACCCGACCCAGCTCACGAAATTGCTGAAGGCCAAGAGGGCACGGCTGGGCAAGGGAAGCTGGATTTTCCGGTCGATATCCTTGAGCATGGACGCGAACATGGGAAGCAGAACGATGGTGAGCAGGGCGATCACGCCGCCGGCCATGGTCAGCACGATGACGGGATAGATCATGGCCGACCGGGCCTGGCGAATCAGGCGCTGGCGTGCCTCGTAATGATTGCCCATCATCCGCAAGGTTTCGGGCACGCCGCCCCGCGCCTCGGCCACGCGAATCATGCTCAGAAACATGGTGCCGAAGATCTGGGGCTCGCGGGCCATCGCCTCTTCCAGGGTCGAGCCTCCTTTGACGGCCAGCCGCATCCGGCCGACGGCCGGGCCCAGCGCAGAGCCGGCGAACTGCTTCTCGAGGCTCGAGAAGGTGCGGCTGTAGTCGACCCCGGCATTGAGATACGAGGCGAACTGGCGGCAGAACTGGGCGAGCTGGCCCGAGCTGACGCGACCGAAAAAGATCCGTTCCCACCACTTGGGCCCCGGCGCGAAGGGCTCTCGGTACTCGCTGTCGAACTGGGTCGAACGTGTGCCCTTTGCCGATTTGGCCCCTGCCCCTGCCCCTGCCCCGGTTCGCGACGACGAACCAGGCCGGGCCGGGTTCGGCCGGAACGTGGTTCCGTCGGGATCGCCGGTTTGCGGAACGGGCGGAGGTTGCGCGCCGGGACGTTTCGGCGCACCGGCCGGCGGACGCGGGCGGCGCGGCTGGGAGGGACCCAGATCTTCGGGGTCTAGGCTCAAAGTCTGACCCTCCACGTGAGTTGCCGGTGACGGGTGCAGGAAATCGGACGGGGATCGTGCGTCTCGCGGCTCAATACCACCGTCCGGGCCGACAGGTCCAAGGTCAAGCGGTTGTCGACATTTGTCGGAGATGCGAAC
>JBAUOX010000274.1:0-2388 GCA_049579985.1 Isosphaeraceae bacterium
ATCTCCGCCTTCGCGATCGCTTTCAGCACACGAATCGCTGTTGGGGTTTCCGTTGTGCGACTCGCCTGACCGGGGTACAGCCCCTTGAGCTTCTCTCCGGCTTGTTCTTGGCCGCGACGCACCAACACCTCGAACAATGTGAGCACCCGCAACGCCAGCGTCAACAGGTGAGTCAAACCCACGACTTGATCATCACGCCGCACAAACAGGGGGCTGATCCCCAGCGGCTGGTCCTTCAACTGATGGAAATCCCGCTCCACACACCAGCCCCCTCGGTAGGCCAACACCGCCTCCACAAGCGTCAGCCTCTGGGCGGGAACGTTGGTTACCAAGGCTCGCCAGCCCATGCGGGCGAAACGTTCTTGGATCGCCTGGGTGTTGCGCCGCACCTCGGTGATCTGGTAGCGGATTGTCCATTCGGTCTTCGTGGGGCGATTCGGACCACCTCGACCCCGACCAACGTACCGGGTCTGGCAGATCTCCTCACGCGTCCAGTTCACCTCAAGAAGTCCTTCGACGTCATACTCGGCCAAGACCACGGCGACGGCTCGCTCCAGCTCCCAACCCGTGGTGTACTGGGGCTTGCCCCGGCCCGATGGTGGCGTCAAGCCGCGGATGGCGGCTTCGGCCTTGGCCAACCGACGCTCCAGCGCCATGGCCTGACTTTGAGCGATCGACTCGGAGCGAACGATCAGGACCCGCTCTGTCCACGCGTGCTCGGTCGAACCACAGAGGATGGTTTGGATACGCTCGAACTCGTATCCCCTGCCCACCAGATCGTCGCCCATGCGGATGTCCACCAGTTCCTCGTGCTTCGGTCCGTTGATCGCCGCATCGACCCAAGCCTCGAACTGCTTTTGGGTCTCTCCCGTCATGGGCAGGGGCGTCAAGTAGAAATCTCCGTGAGCATCGATCTCCCCGCGCGTCTCCAGCGCTGCCATCTTGCAGTCGCCGGTGTAGAGCAATCCGGTCCGGCCAAGCAGTTCCCGGACCCGTTGGATCAGGGGAAGGTACAACGGGTCGTCCGCGGCATCGCCAGGATGAACATCGCTGGCCACGAGCATGCCGGTCGGTTCCGCGGCCGCAGCCATGAGCTTGAGCTGGGGCAAGTCAGGGCGATGGTCCTTGCTGTGACCCTGTTGCATCAGGCCCCCCTCGGTGACGGTGTGGTAACCATAACTGGTGGTGCTATCCAGTCGGATCCGCTCGACAGGCAGTTCATAAACGTCGCATGTGGATTGCCAGAGATCCGCTTCCAAGAGGACCCAGACGGTCGGGTCGCTGAGCCGTTGGAGTACGAGGGTAAGGCGATCGTCGGTGAAGTCGACGGGACGGAACGATTGGCCCGTGACGGATTCGAGGGTATGGTGCAGACCGGTGGCCCAATCGCGGACGTGGCACTTGCGGTGGTCGGCCTGGGAGAGGATGTAGGTGATCCAGACGGCGATGAGCCAGCCGTTGGAGAGCCCTTGATGGAGAGGATGCGCTGGGAGATGGCGATCGACGATCTGGGGCAAGCCGAGCTTGATGAGGAAGCCCAATAGCAAGGGCACATCGTCGACACGTTCGTGAGTGAGTTGCAGTGGGGTATCCACGGTCGCGCTCCATCCATGGCCAAGGGGGCCTGGTTGTAACGCGGTGGACGAAAACAATGAAGATCAACGCGATGGCATGTCAACATGGGATGGCAAGGAAAGCCAGGCAAGCATATAATTGGCTATCTTCTATACGGATGTTCCGCGAAAGTGGAGATTCCATAGCAAGGTTCGCGACGAATTCCTGGACCGCGAGGAGTTCGAGAGCGAACCGCAGGCCCGAGCGTTGGGCGCGCTCTGGAAGGGGGAGTATAATACGGAACGCCCGCACAGTTCCCTGGGATACCGAACACCGGCCGAATTCTCGGCGACTTGCGAGAGGTATGTGCCTATCGAAGAAGACCCGCCCGATCCCTCGTTTACTGAATAAACGAACAGGTGACTCCCATTATCACTGGACCAAGAAATGGGGAGCAGGCCAGTTCTGTTTCAAACTCTTGCTCGTCCTGGACGGTTCCATCACACCCGGACTCTCCGGGCTGACAGGCTCCCAACATCGAGGCCGATGTCAATGGCGGACCCACATGGATTTGACCTCGTCGGTCGCGGCCCCTCGTTCCGAATGGCCCAGCGCTTCGGGTTCAACCGCCCGGATCGGCCGCGGCGGATTCGCAAGATCCTGCTGCTGATTCTCGTGACCTGGGTGCCGCTCGTGCTCCTGTCTCAGGTGGCCGGCCATGCCTTCGGCAACCGTGTCGCGGTGACCTTGCTGCGCGATCCGGTGATCCTCAGCCGCTTCCTGTTCGTACTTCCTCTGCTGGCACTCGCCGAGATCGTCGTCGAGCGGAGTCTC